>JAFDAW010000151.1 GCA_019313605.1 Deltaproteobacteria bacterium | reverse complement strand
GCGACAAGTCCGCGAGGGCGTTCTCGATCTCGTCGGCGCCGCGCGCCCGTCGATCGCCGACCCCTTCCTGCCCCAGAAGCTGCGGGAGGGGCGCATCGAGGACATCCGCGAGTGTATTGGCTGCAACATCTGCTCCGCCGCCGACCGCATCGGCGTGCCGATCCGCTGCACCCAGAATCCAGCCATGGGCGAGGAATGGCGGCGCGGCTGGCACCCGGAGCGGATCGAGCCGAAGGCCTCGGACCGCAGCGTCCTCGTGATCGGAAGCGGACCGGCGGGACTCGAGGCGGCGCGCGCGCTCGGACAGCGCGGTTACAAGGTGACCCTCGCCGAGGCCCGCACCGAACTCGGGGGGCGTGTCGCGCGCGAGGCCGCGCTCCCGGCGCTCGCCGAGTGGGGGCGTGTGCGCGACTGGCGCATCGCGCAGCTGGGCAAGCTGCCGAACGTCGAGATCTTCCTCGACAGCCGCCTCGACGCCGCGCAGATCCGCGAGTTCGGCGCCGACCGCGTGATGCTGGCGACCGGCGCTACGTGGCGCCGCAGCGGCGTCGGGCGCTCGAGCCGGGTCCCAGTGCCCGGCCACGACGCCGAGCACGTGTTGTCGGCAGAGGACATCCTCGACGGCGCGCGGCCCAGCGGGCGCGTCGTCGTCTACGACGACGACTACTACTACATGGGCGCCGTCGTGGCGAGCGCGCTCGCGGCCGGAGACGCCGAAGTCACGGTGGTCACCCCGGCCGGTCGGGTCGCGGAGTGGTCCTACTTCACCGACGAGCAGATCCCGACCCAAATGCGGCTCAAGCGCGAAGGCGTGCGCTGCGAGACGTCGACCCTGCTGTCGGCGGTGGCTGAGAAGAGCGTCGAACTCTCGTGCATCTACACGGGTGACACACGCGAGCTGATGGCAGACCACGTCGTGATGGTGACGAGCCGCGAACCCAACGACGACCTTTACCACGAGTTGTGCGACGAACTCGACATCGAGCGCGTCGGCGATTGCAGCGCGCCCGGCATCATCGCCTCGGCCGTGTTCGCGGGCCACCGCTATGCGCGTGAGATGGACGCCCCCGCGGCGGATGTGCCCTTCCGACGCGACGATTCGGTGATTATGGATTAAACGCCTGGAGGAGGTTCGACCTAACCCGGAATAACTGGTCTAGATCAAAAGTGGTCAAAAGCCACATGAGGAGATCTGAACCATGCCAAAGAAACGGCAGAGGGAAATGGTTCGGTGATTGGATGCTCAACGCTCACCGACGCAGGTCCGCTAAGTGCGCGAAATCCTAAAATTAATAACCAAATCAGATATTTAAAAGACTTTTCAATGTGGCTTGGTGGCGGCTGGAAGCGGCCCGAGTAGGCTGGAGGGGGTGGACGATAAGCCCCCGGGAAATGTCTTTATCTCTGACCGCATTTCTGGCAGTGTGGACTGACTTGAAGCTGGCGTTACGTTGTGATCTGGGAACGGACCATCCAAAACGAGAACGAGAACGAGAACGAGCTTGCAAGCTCGCTCAACGCTCTCAGCCGTTGGTATCCACGGATGGAATCGGCGCGTAATTCATCTTCATACCAGGCGATCTCATTGATTTCGCCGAAGTCAATGACTGCTCAGATAGCACCGGCGTTGTGAATCTCGTCGAGGCTCTAGCAGGAGCATCGACGAGATGTGATGCCGGTAGCATTCATAGCGGAAGCTGCAAGTCGTTTTGAGAATAATTTTGGTTCGCAGGAGAAATCAGATGAAGAGACAACTACGGATAGCTTCTTTCGACTACCGAAGGCCCGCGTCTTCGCGTCAGGTTATGGCCATACCCCGGGCGAACGAACGGGATCAGCATCCTCACCGTACCGGAGTATTGATCCCGCTGTTCGGCCTCGCATTTTTTCTGGCTGCGTCCATCCCCGCGAACGCAGCCCCGGACGTCGCTCCCGGCGCGACCCACGTCTTCTCAACACCCGACGGTGGCGAGACCGAGTGTCGAATCGAGGCACTCGCGGTGGCGTGCGGCTTTCCGTTCGCGCGCTTTAGCGGAACCGATTTCAACACTGGGACCAAGGAAGTGAGTGCGGTGTTTTCTCCCTTAATCGCTACTGTCGGCGAAGCAAACCATGCCAGTGCCTCGCTCTTCAATGATTTTACAATTCCTGACGCGAGCCTTACCGCTTCTGGCTCCAACGGAGTGATTTCAGCTCACGTCTCCGCCGCTTTCGACTACCGCGCATTCCTGATCGGGGCGGCTGCATACACAGTTGATGCGGAACTGAACCTGGTGATCTCAGATGTGACCGGTGGAGCGCCTGGCGTGCCGGTCGCCAGTCTTACGCTGGCAACACGAGACCGCTCGGGAGATCAGGGCTTTACGGATATCAGTGTCGGCGGCCAGAGCGTGGTCCTTACGAACGAGGGCAGCGGATTCACGGTGCTGCTGCGCCGAGGGCATACCTACCGGATCACATTCCAGGCAACCGCGTACGGGGCTTCCCTAGTCGTCGGGGCCCCGTCGTCGGAGGTCATAGCGATGTTGAAAGATCTGCGCGTCACACTTGACGAAGACGAGGTCGAACTACTGATCCAGCACGACATGGACATTAAAGACGCGCTCGCCACCCATGATCACGACGTCAAACAGCTATTGCACGAGGTCATTCGACACCTGCACACACCGAACGGTCGCCGCGCTACAGACACGCCCGCGTGCGATGGAGGCCCATGTGATTATCCGTATAAACCCAGCAATTCGAGCAGCGCCTCGATTGAAGCTGACCTGTGTCCCACTGCATCGGAGGGATCAGAAGTCGACGCCAATAGCTGTACGCTCGAAGATTTTTGCGCGCTACAGGACCGCATAACCGACTGCAACAAAGCCGATTGGCAAGACGATGAAGCAGCGAGCCCTCGAGATTGTCGATGGCGAAGTGGCGCATGCGAGCCCCGTTGACATCATCAGTTCGCGAAAGAAAAGGGACCTTAGTTTGCTGAATTTGGCACGCCCAAACAGTGGATGTGGTGACCCGGGCGAACCGTTCGCTGGGTCGTCCCCCCTAAGCGCCGCCAGATACATTCGTCCGATGGGAGTATCGTCTCGGCATCCCAGCGTCCGGCTCATCGCTGACGCCACAACCCAGCCCGCGCACTAGCGAGCACAGAAAGAGAGCGAGGAACTAGCGAGAGGTGAGTGAACTCACCTCCGCAGCACACCGACTGCGTTCGCCATCACCCGTGCAATCGCCGCCCCGCCTGGATGCAGCTGCGCGGCCGGCGAGCGCGGAGTAGCACCAAGGCGATGACGCCACTGCTCAACATAACGAACCCGGAAGGTTCTGGAACAAAGATGAGCTTCGGCAGAACACGAGTGTGAGAGCCGTTGGGATTCGTCGCTGTGAGGCTGACGGTGTAGAACCCGGCCGTCGTGTACTGATGGCTCGGGTGCTGAACGTTAGAGGTTCCAGTATCGCCGAAGTCCCACGACCATCCGGTTGGGAGTTCTGTCGACAAATCGGTGAACGAGACGTTCAGGGGCGGGTCGCCCGAGACGATCGATGCCGAGAAGTCTGCCGCCGGTGTGCCCGCCGCGGGCGGGCCCCCGATGTCGGTGTCGACTTCTCCACCGGCTCGTTCGCCGGATTGCAGCGCGCCAGGAACCGTCGCTGCCATTGTATTGTGAGTCGCTTCGCCCGCGAAGTAGAGCGTCGTGCCGACGGGCTGCGCGAGCACCTGGCGCATGGTGCTTCCCGTGGTCGGGCGCGTACCCGGCGCGGGGAAGGAGTAGCTCCCGAGGATGTAGGGTTCCGCGGTCCAGTTGTGCACGAGGCCCTCGATGAACGCCGTCGACGCGGCCCCCCCGAAAGCTGCATCGAGATCGACGAGCGCCTGGTTGATCCGCGCGTCGTCGTCCGGCAGGGCCTCCATGAACTCTGAATTTAGCCCCATGAGGAAACAGGTCAGCACGTGGTCCGTTGCGCTCGGCTGGTAGACATTCGGAGACCAACAGGCTCCAGTGGGCCCATCTAGGAGCAAGTACGACAACGTCGTACCCCAGATCGGGGTGCTCGGATCGCCGGGTTTTCCGTTGAACCGCAGCGAGATCTTCATGCCATTGCCCATACCGATGGTGCTGATGGCGTTGAGCTTGCTAGCCGGGAGATCGGGGATGAAGTCGATGATGTCGGCCTTGAGCACACCGACAGACACCGTCACGATGATCGCATCGGCGTAGTGGTAGACACCATTGTCATCGATCGCCACGGGCTTGATTCCGCTGGTATCGACGACGGTGACCGGACTGTTGTAGATGACGTTGGGGAGGACCTGATTGAAATACAGAGTATCTAGTGCCTCGCGATACCCCACCGGCTCCAGGCCGAAACAGCAATTCAGGTTGAAGGCGTTCCACTCTCGCGACAGCGAGCGTAGCCCCAAGCGTTCGGAGGTGGTCCCGTAGTTGGCCGAGGGAGAGCCCACTTCATAGAGATGGTAGCCGCGGCTCGTCGAAGGCACGCCCCACGTGGTGTCCAGAAAGTCGGACAACAGCTCGTCGGTGGGGTGATTGTCGTAATCTCCGGTGGCGTACCAGAAGTCCCAGTAGTCTTGGATGTCCGGATCGCTTTCACAATTCCCGGCCCAGACCCAGCAGGTGTTCCCGCCGCCCATTCCGTCCGCGTCCATCACGATCAAGGTGTCGCTCTGGGAGTTCTCCTGATAGATCGGGACCTGTGCACCCGCGCCGTATTCGGCCTTGATGTCTTCGAATACAAAGTTGTTGTTCTTGGCGTAGAGTTCCTCTGCGCCGTCTTCGATACGCACGTCTCCGAGCATGTGGTGATCGATGCGACCCCCGTGCTCATGCCTGGCCTCTACGATGAGCACGTCGTAGCCGAGGTTGTCGAGCGTGTACGCCGCGTAGAGACCAGCCGCCCCGGCCCCGACGATTACGACATCGTGATCCGTCGACGGCTCGACTGCGCGGGATGCTGTGGGAAGCAGAGCCAACGCGAATAACAGCCCGATCGCCAGGGCCTTCCGGTGAAATCCAAGATGGCAGAAACGTGGCGCGATGTGAAAGATCGGAGCGTCCATGGTGAGCACCTCTCAGGAGATCGCTTCTCGCCACATAACGTGACTCGAGCCCATCCCATTGCCAAACACTCTAAATAATGATCCGACTTGATTGAATGGCCGAACTAGGTTCAATTGATAGCCGGAACCGACCATTCGAGAGCGAGCGGTTCGTTTTCTCGTAGTCCTACGTCGCGAGAGCACCCATCACCACAAAATGTGGCACGAATGCTCCCTCTCTCCCCACCATACGTGACGGGCGGCAATTTTGATAGCTAAAAACTCGGACACCAGCGCGCTACCAACCAGACCCTCAAAGATGCTGAACGAGCTGTAAGCGCTCGAAAAAAAAGGTGAATCGGGCGCGATCCGCGCGGGCAGCTTCGCTGCATTGCGCTCGCGAAGCTCCGCTTCGCCGCATACTGGAGCGTCGACCAAGTACGTTCCTCGTTTCGCAAGGCATTGCGGGTGCGAGCATCGCACGCTTGACCTGGTGGCGCGCCAGCGCAGACGCCGACGGCTCTGCAAACACGGGGCGGCCGCGCCCTTCCCCGCCCTGAGCCACTTTTCGGCCGCGCCGCTAGAAGTCCTGGGACAGGCTGTTAGAGCCAGGCGATGCCAACCGAAACGACCACCAGTGGTCAGGCCGCGGCTCGGGCGAACCGTTCGCTGGGTCGTCCCCCCGAAGCACCGCCATCTTCAATGCCCTGGCTCGCCAAACAACAT
Source organism: Deltaproteobacteria bacterium (assembly GCA_019313605.1). GTDB lineage: Bacteria > Myxococcota_A > UBA9160 > UBA9160 > SMWR01 > JACZVU01. The sequence continues at coordinate 1,058 of JAFDAW010000151.1, read as the reverse complement.
CCAGTTCGCTGCCGTCGGTCACCCGAGCGAGTGACACCGGATAAATGGATTCGCCGATACGGATACGCCCTCGGCGCGATTCGAGTGCGATTGTCGACCAATGCTTGCCCTCGCATCGCGCGCAGCTGATGTACAAAAGTTCATTGGTCGACATGCAATTGAGCGTCACCGAATGCGGAATCAACGATGGCACCTCGAGCTGACAGAGCCCGACATCGTTGGCGAAAGTCCAGTCTTCCACTGCTGCTTTTTCGACGTCGCCCGACAACCACGCACCCGGAACGTCATCGCACGGGCATTGCGTAAGCCAGTAGCCGGTCGCCGACACAGCGGCCAGTAGCAGGATCCCTATCACAAGAGATTTCATCGGGCTTCCTCCGAATCGTTGATCAGAAAAATTAGCTGAGGATAGCCAAGTGAAGCTGGGTTTTCGGTAATGTCCAATAACCCAGAATCCTGTTAAATAGCGAGACAACCCCGTGGGGATCCAATCCCCAATGCTTTGACGACAATGGCTGTTCACCATATTAAAAAGGGGCGCCACAAGTGGGACTGAAATCCAAAGCAGAAAGCTTCGAAGTATCTCGTGAATTAGAGAATCACTTATGATGATATCGACGTGGATGCTTTTCGCCTTTGGAGCCATGTTCGGCTGGGGGCTTGGGCAAGGATTTACCAAGAAGTACATCAATGATGTATCGGGTACAAAGTTTTGTTTGTATTTCGTGATCGCGGTTTCAGCCGTCAATCTCGTAATCTGGGCGACGAATGGTTCTCCCAATCCCTTTTTTACCGAAGCGGGAGAGTTTGAGGCTGGGTTCGTGGCGTTTGGAACCTTGGCTTATATATTCGATGGTATTGCTTGGGCCGCCTATTTCATATGTATCAAGTATGCTCCGATTACGATTGTCGGGACTGTGTCGGCGGCCTATCCAGCTATTGTGATGGCCGTTTTGTATTTTTGGATTGGCCAAGACCCGAGCCCAATCATGTGGGCTGGAGGTGTGCTTGTCGTTTTGGGGTGCATCGGTCTTGGTTTTACCCCGAAATCTGCGATC
>JAFDAW010000150.1 GCA_019313605.1 Deltaproteobacteria bacterium | reverse complement strand
TGGCGGGAAGTTCGTCGCGCGCGGTGGCGCAACCGAGAGCCTCGAAGGCGACTGGGCACCGGAGAGAATCGTCGTACTCGAATTTTCGAGCCTCGAACGCGCCCGGCAGTGGTGGAATTCTCCGGAATACAGCGAAGCGAAAGCCATCCGGATGCGCGCAGCACAAACCCGAATGATCGTCACAGAGGGAGTTTAGAAGCGGGGGAGCGGGGACGTTGTTGAATAGTTGAATTCGGGGGCAGTAGAGTTTCGATGACTTCCCCGAGTTCGCGTCCCCGAATTCAACTATTCAACAACGTCCCCGCTCCCGTCCCCGCTCCCCGCGCGGCCTCTTACTCGTCGGCCGCCGATTCCGGTTGCGCGACGAAGCGCGCCCGATAGTCGTCGAGATCCGTGGGGAACGCATCGGCGAGCGCTGTAGCGATCAGGAAGATGGTTTCGTGATCGGCGACGCGCGCAGTGATTCCGTCGCCGAAGGCGACACCGAGCTGGATCTCGGCGAGGGGCTCGGTGGAGTCGCCGTCGCCGTACACCTGCAGCACGGCCCTCGCGGGCTCGAACCCCATCGCCTGAAGCTCTGTGGGCCCGAACGCTTCGGCGATGATGTCGTGGGCGCGCAGATCCGAGAGCACATCCACCAGAGCGTCTAGCCTGTCGGATTGAACGGGATCCGCGTTCGACACCCAGCCGCCGTCTTCGAGATTGGCACTGACCGCGACAGCCTCTCCGCCAGCCGTGTGGAAACCCAGCTCGATGCGCCGAGCCTCTTCAGCCGCAAACTCTGCGAGCTGACGATCCCGATACTCGACCACTCTGCGCGGAAAGCCGTCGAGGCTCTCTTGCGAGATCAGGTAGAGCGACTCTGCAGCACCCCGAACGAATCGCTGGGACCCACTTTCATCCACGCCGCCGACTGCGATACGCGCAATCGCAGGATCCGAATCCCCGGCTTCACGAGACAGCTCGATCTCGACCGCGAACTGCGGAGGCACAAAGCCCGCCTCCTCGTCGGAGCCGGGATCATCGACAAACCCCGACGCGCGCAGGAGCGACAAGCTCATCAGCAGACTGTCGACCGCTTCCGCGTCTGCGAGAGCCTGAGTCGGCGCGACCATCCGCCAACCCTCGTCGCTTCGCTCGATGACGACCTCAGCTCCGGGCCAGCTGATCGCAGCCCGCCGGGCAGCAGCGGGATCGAAGTCGAGAATTCGTTTGTCTCGAAATTCCTCCGCTTCCTTCTTGAACGGCGAGAACTGATACGAGGCCACGGTGTAGACGCGATCGTCGCCGCCCACCAACGCGTAGGAGTTCGAGCCGACGGGCGTTGCGCTCCCAATGCGCAGGGTCTTTTCGAGATCGCCAACCGAGAAGCGAACCTCCGCGCCGTCGGTGTGAAAACCGTAGGCGTCGAGCGGTTGGGGATCTCCGATGACCGCTTCGCTCATCAGCTGGGTGATCGCGCTCGCAATGCCGTCGGCCGCAAACGTGTCGGCCGCAAAATCGATCGGCGCAACGATCCGCCAACGGCCGTCGCGACGCTCGAGCTGGATCTCGGGCGCATCCGAAACGCGCAGGGAAATCGACTTGATTTCAGCCTGCTCCACGTCGGGGAAGAGCCGATTCTCGGCAGCCTTCGCTTCCACGCGCGCCTGTTCACCCTTGATCTCGTAGAAATAGACGAAGGCTGCGAGCGCGGCAGCGATCGCGAAGAGTACCGCGGTCGTCTTCGGGTTCATCGCCTGGCAGTCTGGCGGCGCGTCCACCAGATGTAGACACCCACCACGGCGAGGACCTCGGGGATCGCGAACAGAGCGAGAATCTGAACGGCCCGCTTCTGCGAGGCACTCATCTGGAATTGTGAGGCACGCGAACGATTCGGGCGAACGGAAATCGCTTCGACGTCACCGAGCAGCCAGTTGACTGTATTCACGAAAAGATCGCGGTTCTGGTACCCACCGAGCATCTGATTAGACGCGAAGTCCGAGTCGCCGAACACCGCGAGCCGCGCTTCCTGCGACGCGTCGCCCTCGCCTTCCAGGATTGCGGTTCCTGCCACGGCGATCGGCACGGGCCCGAGCAGGTCCTCACCATCGAACTCGGCTATTCCCTCGGCGTCAAACTGCTCGAGATCGCGCTCCGCCCACGATTCGCGCCCGGTGAGCACGATCTCGCTGAAGCGATCTTCCGCTTCGGCGCTTGGCTTCACGCTGCGCACCTCAAGAAACCACGTGTACTCGCGCAGATTCTGCGTGATTGGGTGATTCGGAGCGTGGCGGGCGAACGGAGTCGTCGCACGGTTAATGACCGCCAACTCGCGATCGACCACAATGTCATCCCCGAGCTCGACGCCCCATTCGCCGAGCTTTGCGACCAGGTCCGTGCGGACCCGCGGGTCAATCATGGCCAACACCGCACCCCCGCGCTCGACGTACCGGTCGAGGGCATCCCGCTCTTCTACGAGCATCAGGCGCGACGCACCCGCGATGACGACCACGTCCGCGTCCTCGGGAACATCACTCTTGGCCGCGAGCAACAGTTTTTCAACCTTGTAGTTTTCGTTGCGCAGCGCTTCGGCGGCCTGTTGATAGCCCTCTTCGGCCGCGCCCTTCTCGCCGTCGATCGGATTCTCGCCGTGGCCTTCCAGGAAGTAGACGGTCTTGTCACCCGTGCGGGTGAGCTTCACGATCGCATTGGTCAGGGTCTCTTCCGTCGGCTGCTCGACGTTGACCGACTCGCCCCCATACCGGAGATGAACGATGCCCTGACCCAGTTGCTCGGGCATGAGACCGTAGCGATCGAGCAGGTCTGGCTTCTCGTTGGGGTCGGCGATGTCGATGATCTTGAATCGCTCACTCGCATACGTGTAGCGGTCGAGCTGTGCGCGAACCGGCTCCCAATCCATCCTGCCATAGAGCGCGAGGGCTTCGACATCCTGTTCGAGAGCCGACAAGACTTTGGTGGTCTGGTCTGACAACGAGTGAACGCCCTGCTCACTCCAATCGAAGCGCTGGGGATAACGGTTGGCGAGGTAACCCCCCATGCCGAGAATCGCGATCACCAGCAGCGCCGAGAGCAGCGAACTCGAACCGTATTTACTCGCACGGCGGGCTTCCCCGGAAGTCATCCGCTCGCGCAGCCCGTCGAGGTTGATCAACGCGGCAGCACCCAACAGCGTAAAACCGACGACCCCGTGGAGAACGCTCCAGCCGAGTGGAGCCGCTCCCGTCAAGGCCATGAAGAAACCCGCCAGGGCGAAGAGGATCGAAATCAGACCGAGCGCTCCGAGCAGAGCAGACATCAGCGCGCGCCTCTCATCATCGCCATCGCACCGACTCTACGGCCGCCTTCGTGACGACCAGGAAGCTCCCGATCATGACGGCGAAGTAGGCGAGATCTGCGGTATCCACGAGGCCGTTGAGCAGCGGATCGAAATGGAGCTGCACCGAGAGCCAACGCAGCGTCTCGGCAACGCCGGAACCACTACCCGCGATGCCGAATTCCGAAATGCCGGGCAGCAATAGGAGCGTCACCAGCACCACGAGCGTAATCAGGAACGCGACGATCTGGCTGCGGGTGATCGCAGAAGCGAAACCGCCGATCGCCACGTAGGTCCAACCGGTGAGAAGCAGCCCGAGTAGACCCGATGTGGTCTTGCCGACTTCCGGGTCGCCGTAGATGAACAGCACGCTCGCGAACAGACCGACGATCGCAACCAGTGCAGTAATGAAGATCGCGCCCGCTGCAAATTTTCCGAGCACGATGTCCCAGATCGTGAGCGGACTCGTGAGCAGCAGCTCTTCGGTTCCGTTCGCCTTCTCGGCCGTGTACAAGCCCATCGTGATGCCGGGAATCAAGAAGAGCAGGACCACCGAAATCGAGCCGTAGAACTCGTGGAGCAGCAGGTCGTTGAGATTGAGTTCGGCGAGCTGGTCCGGGTACTGCTGAAGCTGGAGAAGGGCCTGCTCGAACCAACTCAGATCGAGAATGAAGAACATCCCGGCGAGCACGGAGAACAGGCTCAGCACCCCGTAGGCGACCGGCGACACGAACAGCGAGCGCAACTCGCGCCCGGCTACCGAAGCGACATGCCTCACGACGCACCCCCCGGCCCGGACACAATGGCCGCCTCCAACGGAAACGCAGCGTCGCTAGCCGTGTGCTCGGTGAAGACCTGATCCAGCGTTCGACCATCAGCCGTGAGTTCAGACAAGGGCGCGTCGACCACCTTTCGGCCCTGATTGATCAAGATCACGCGGCGGCAGATCGCGTCCACCTCGGCGAGGATGTGGGTCGAGAGAATCACGGTCTGTTGGGTATCGCCCTGGGAGGGCGCCGTCAGTTCGGCGATCAGGGTTCGAATCTCGCGGATCTGGAGCGGGTCGAGCCCAGCGGTCGGCTCGTCGAGGATCAACACCGGCGGATTGTGAACGATGGCCTGCGCGAGCCCCACGCGTTGCCGAAACCCCTTGGACAATGTGCCAATGACCTGCCGCCTGACATCGTTAAGCGCCGTGCGCGCGAGCGCGCGATCGACGGCCGCTCGCCTCTCCGCGTGCGGCACGTCCTTGATTTTTGCGACATACGCGAGAAAGGACTCGACTCTCATCTCCGGATACAGCGGCGGCGTTTCGGGGAGGTAACCAATCGCGCGTCGCGCGGCGATCGGATCGCTGAACATGTCGTGCCCTGCGATCAGCGCGGTTCCGTCCGTAGGAGGCAGAAACCCCGTGAGCATTCGCATCGTGGTCGTCTTGCCGGCCCCGTTGGGACCCAGAAAACCCACTACCTCGCCTCTCGCGATCGAGAAGTCGATGTCCTCCACCGCCACGAGATCGCCGTAGCGCTTGGTGAGTCTTTTTGCCTGGATCACGTGGCCCACCCCAATGCAGTTGAATCCAACGTCCCCACCGAATCCAACGACTTCATCCGCCGCAACGCTCTCTCGTGGTATCCGCCCATCCCCCGCCTTCTCGTTCGCAAACACCAGGCCGGAGTGGGCTGACTATAAGAACTCCGCGATGACCGTCAACGCCGCAGCCGGGTTCGGCGGAACGGTGTCGGCTGGCTTGGACGTGGGCACTGTGGCTGGACGTGGGCGCTGTGGCTGGACGTGGGCACCGTGGCTGGACGTGGGCGCTGGGGCTTGGATGTGGGCCAGGACTGGGCCGGCAGGACTGCGGGCTTTACGCGAAGGCGCTAATTCAGCGGCTCACCACGATCCATCGAAAAGAGCTGGACGAGCCGGGAACCCGCCCCCCCGAGCCGGGCCGGTAGTTCAAATTGGTGCCGGACGCGGAGCCGCCGACGATCTCCTTGAAGGCGGCGATCTTCGTCTCGGGATCCTCGGGATTGAGGCCGTGGAAGACGATCTCGACCTGATCCTTGGTCTCGAGGACGTTGAGGATCAGGGCCGCGAGTGTGAAGAGCTTGCCGATGCCCTCCACTGCTTCGACCGAGAAGCGAGGGACTTCGACCTTGGAAAGCTCGAAGCCGTATTCGAGACGCATCATTTCTCCCTAATCTCCAGTAGGCGCCGCAGGGTGCCGCTGGCGTGCTGGGGTGTCAAGCACCGCCGATTGGTTTGGACATCGCCCTCAACTGCGTGACGAGTTCTTCGCGGGTAAAGACACCCTTCTCAACGAGCAGCTGTGCGATGGCTCTGAGCAGCGCGTCGCTCGAAGCGCTGGCGCCCTTGGATTTCTCGGCCGGCTCATCGGGCGCGAGAGCGGGTGATTCCTCGAACTCGAGCGGACCGTCCGGCTCCTCAGAGCCCAGCTCGTCCAGTCCTACGAACGAGGGCTCGGGGCCAAAGTCGTCCAGGCACGTCGGTTCCATGTCGGCCGCGTTCGGATCGATCGAATTCATCGACGGAGCAAACCCGGAACTTTGCAGCGGAGACGACGCGGCCAACGGCGCCGACTCTGACAGCGGCGCCGTTCCAAAACCCGCACATTCGTAGTGGCGAAAGATTCCATCGTTGAGATCTGCCGGAGCGACCAACACCGCCTGGACGTTCATACCGACGAGCGTGCAGATTTCGGCGACGATGTCGGGGTCCGAGGGGTCTTCCATGCCGAGGTACAGAACCCGCGAGTCGCCATCGCCGTTGACGAGCAGGGGGAGGCAGCGGTGCTTCTCGACGAGATCGACGGACACCAACTCGAGCACCTCGGGGCTGATCTGTTTGCCCTTGAGTTGTACGACCGGGAGATTCAGCTGGCCGGCAAGAGCGCGCACGATGGTGGGTTCATCGACGAATCCCAGCCGCACCAATGCCACCCCGAGCAGGCCGCCGTTGCGCTTTTGTTCCTCGAGCGCCTTCGTAAGCTGAGCGGGTTCGATCGCGCCCGCGGCGACCAGCATTTGACCCAGTTTGATTCGTTTGCCCTTGGACTCCGACACACCCGCACAATCGGCGCAACGGAGCCCGCACCTAACCCCTGCCCCTGTGGGCAATTCGACCCAATCAGATCAGTGCCAGGGTCTCTCCGAGCTCCGGCTGGAGAGCCGCGAGCACACCGTGCCTCAATTCCCCGGCATCCATTTCGTCGGTGTTGCAGAAGACCGCGACCGAAACCCGGCGACCGCTGAAATCCAGATAACACCCCGCGGACAGGCTGTAGCCGGGGCCCCCACCGCCGTGACTGAAGCCGAGCCCGTAGATTCCATCGGGATCACTCATCAACCCGAGTCCGTAACTCGGTGAAACCGCGGGCGGGTGATCGCCCGGCACCCCCACCAGCTGCGTCATTTCCGCGAGTGACGCGCGCTGCACGAGTTTGCCACCGAAGAGCGCCTGGTAGAACTCGACGATCTCTGCCGCAGTGGACGAAACGAGTCCGTGAGCGACCCAACCCGGGTCGTAA
>JAFDAW010000149.1 GCA_019313605.1 Deltaproteobacteria bacterium | reverse complement strand
TCATCGTCTGCAGATACCAGGCCGAGGGATTCCGCTTTGTCGAATAGAGCGGCTCGATCGATTCCCTTGCCGTCGTCGCCAACCGCGATGACCACATGATTGCCGCGTTGGAAGGCGTCGATTTCGATGCAGCCCTGGGCATCCTTTCCCGCCGCCAGTCGCTCATCGACGGGCTCGATGCCGTGATCGATCGCATTTCGGACGATGTGCATCAAGGGATCGACCAACTCCTCGACGATCAATTTATCGAGCTCGGTATCCGCACCAGAGACTTCGAGCCTGACGTCCTTCTGCAAGTCCCTTCGCAGCGAGCGCACCACGCGGGAGACCTTGTCGAACACCTGTCGCATCGGAACCATCCGAACTTCCAACACCGCGGATTGAATGCCCTTGAGCTTTCGATCGAGCGATTTGTGGATTTTCGACAACTCGACGCCGACCTGGGCGCTCTGGTGCTGGGCGATCAGCCGCGCCGCAATTTCGCCGATCGACGCGCGCTGAATCACCAACTCGCCGACCAGATTCATGAGTTCATCGAGTTTGCGAATGTCGACGCGCACGGTATCGCTGATCGATCGCAGCGACTCCAGCTCCGGAGCAGCCGGCGCTTGTGGCGCGGGAGCAACCTGCGAGGGCGCCGGAGCCACCTCGACCTCGGAAGCGCCTTCCCGCACCGATTGCACGTCGGCGTCTGGGAAGTCGAGCGCTGCGGTGAGCTCCAGGAGACTCAGATCGGAAGCGACGAGCAGCGAGAAGCGGATCTGCGACTCGGGAGTTTCGCCGGGAGCGGGTAACGTCGAGAGCACCTCCCCCATCGCGCGAATCGAATCGGAGAGTTCAGAAAGCCCCTCGTCGAAGGACATGATTTCGAACGTCGACCCGACCAGCATGATGTGACGGCCACGTTGAATGTTCTCGCGGAGTCGATGCTCCTCGTATTCGGTCAGCGCCCTCAGCAGTGCATCGTCGATCTCCAGAGACTGCAATTCGTCGCCACCGTCGTCGGCCTCTTTGGCGGATGACTCGATGCGAGCCGCGAGATCCTCGACCGGCTCGTTGAACGCGGCCAGCGCCTCCTCGTTTCCAACGGATTCGAGCAGGTTCGCGAAGATGTGAATCGCCTCGTCGATCAGCCCGACACACGGTGAGTCCATCGGCACCCTGCCGAGTCGCAGGCCGTCGAGAATATCCTCGAGGTGATGGGCGAGATCCTGGAGCGACTCGAGTCCGAACATCCCCGCGAGTGCCTTGAGGGAGTGCGCGGAGCGAAACAGCCGGTTGATCAGGTCGGGATCGACTTCACCACCCGCTGCCCTCTGATCGTCGAGGTCGGCGTAATCCTCTCGCATCCGCTCGAGGATCTCCTCCGCCTCGGATATGAACTCCTGGTCCGCTTTGCGCCCGGAAGGGGATCGGCTGTCGCGAGTTGCCATGACCGGCTACTCGCTCTGTTCGCCGCGCGCGAGCAGGTCCACCACGACCTCCCGCAGGTGCTCGGGCTCGAAGGGCTTGACGAGATACACATCGGCACCGAGTTCGAGGCCTTTTTCGCGATCCCGCTCGGAGCCCTCGGTCGACACGATGACCAGAGGAATCGATCGGTAGGCGTCGTTGCTCTTCGCAAACGACACGAGTTCCAGGCCGTTGATGTCGGGCATGTTGATGTCGGTCACGATCAGGTCGAAGGGCTCGCGCGGTAGACAGCGAAGCGCCTCGAAACCACTGGAGGCTTCCGTGATCTTCACCGGCACCTCGAGACCCTCGAGTGCAGAGTTGAGCAATGCTCGCATCGTCGGCGAATCTTCTACGATCAGAATTCGCTTCACGGACCCCTCCGGAGCTGTTCGTCGCCAATTTGGCCGATCTCTGTATCGGACATTCAGGGACATTCTTGAGGGAGTCTCGGTACTTCGGGCGTTTTCTCGCGCATCGGGCGCCGCACGATCGAGCCCGCCCCCGAAGCGGAATCTCAGGCCGCGGAAGGGTCCCCAATCTGCGCGAGGGCGCGCTGTAGAAGCACGCGCTCGAGTGCCAGCCCGGCCTCGTGGAGCGCGATCTCGATGACCGACGTGTCTCCGATCGGTTCCGTTCCGGGCAGGTTGTCCGCGTACAAGAGCGCAACCACCCGTCCACCGCTCACAATCGGTGCGACATAGGCCTGGTCTGGCTCCCGATTGCCGATCCGTTGCGCGAGCGCCCGATCGCCATCACCGATTGGGGGGGAGCAGAGCGAGCTACGGGACTCGAGGACCTGCCGGAACCATTCGACTTCCGAGACGTTCAGTTCAATCTCCCGCAATTGGGCGTCCTCAGGTCCTCCCCCGCGGGGCAATCCGATCTGTGCGATACCGATTGCGACCTCGTCTCGCACCATGAACATGGCGACCCGCGAAAGGCCCTCCGAGGCGAATTTCAGCACGAGCTTCAGCACCTCTCCGTGGTTGGCGGGATCGCGGATGCGCTCGCTCAGGGCCCGCAGCGTGCGCAGGTTCTCCGGCCCGTCCGCTTTGGCGGAAGCGGAAGATCGCTCGGCGCGTTTCGAATCGCTCGCCTGCTGCACCGGCTGTTTGAGCCACGCGGTGACCTCGGTTCGAAAACTCTCCGCCTCTTCTTTCAGGTTCCGCCACGCCTTTCGATTGGCGAGCAGCGCGGGATCCGGTCCAGTGAGGACGGCATCGGCGGCATCAATGGATTCCTCTGATCGCGCTTCTTCATATCGCGAAACCAGCACGGGCATCGACGGTGCGAGAAGTTTGAGGCGCCTGAGAAACTCGGCGAGGTTATCGATGCCCGTCACTCGCTCCGAGGCCAGATCGATCGACACGAGAACGATCGGAATCTCTCCCCGACGCAGATACTGACGAATCCGCGTAATCCCGCTCTCACCGTTCTGGAAGATGTGCACTCGCGGGAAGACATCGGCAAGGTTCAGCTTCTGCCATTCGAGGGTACTGAGATTTGGATCGATTGAGATCAAGCTCGCGGCCGCAACACTCTTATGGGTCGAAGATTCCTCGAGCGGGTGCGCCTCGACGGGAGCGGCCGCGCGCTCCTCGGACTCCATCTCGGGGGCTTCGTTTCGAGCCGCCGCAAATGCCAACACGTCCTCGCCTGCCACGGCGTCACCACTCGATTCAGGCTCCGCCGGTGCGACTTCGGGCTCGGCCAATGTCACTTCGGGCTCGACCGATGCTACTTCGGGCTCCGCCAATGCGACTTCGGGTTCAACAACTACAGCCGAGGGCTCAGCAAATACAGCTTCGGGCTCGGCCGTTTCAGTCGGCTCGGTCTCTTCCGGGGCACCGAGCGGAGAACTGGAATCCGAAAATTCTTCGGGCTCCGCTTCGCCACTGAAAAAGATCGGCTCTTGATCCACTACAGAAATGGGGGACGCGCCTTCGATGGCCTCCTCCTCTTCTGCTTCGTCGTGGCCACCTTCGTCGCTGAGGCGCGTCGCCTCCATCGTCAGGTACTGGGCGTTGATTCCCACCGGGATCAAGATCTCGCAATCGCGTGGGTCGATCTCGTCGCGCACTTCGAAACTGAACTCGCCCACGACCCATGAAAAGATGCGGAACACCGCTCGCTCGACTTGTTCGCGACGCAGCGAATCGAGACTTTCGGCGGTCAGTGAGGTGGACTCGGGGAGGATCTCGGCCACGGGCACGCCGCGCGCGATCGCTAGTTCCCCTGCGCGATCGAACTCCTCGGCGCTGACGAAATCAGCCTCGACAAGCAGCGAGCGAAGATCTTCCGGCTCACCCTTTACGTAGGCGGCCCGAACCAGACCGTCACAGAAAACGATCCGGCCCTCGCCCTGTTCGGAATGAATCAACAGCAGGCCCGACTTCCGAGACAGGCTGACGATCTGAAGGATATCCCCGAGACCCAGATCCTCGAGGCTTCCGACCAAGCTCATTCGGCGACTCCGCAGCCAGTTGCGCGATCAACACGAGCCGGAAACGAGAAGGTCCACCAGTCGCACGGCATTCGGGTCGACCCGATTGCAGCGCCGAAAGACCGGCAGCTTCCCATACTCCGACTTACCGTCTAAAGAATCGGCGAGCCGCGGAGTTACTTAAACGGAAGACCTTGATCGTAGGTGAAACCACCCGTAGTGGCCGGAGAGCGCTTCGCTGGATTTTGGGTCGCTTCAGGCAATTTCAGGCTCACCCCGGTCAGCGACCCGGCCTCGGCAAGGGATCGCAGTTCGGAGAGCCTCACCAGCACCGCCTCGCCCGCGATCACGAGATGGATCCCGGCGCGATGCTCGGCTGCGGCCGCCGCGGCTCCAGCGAACAGCGCGCAGGTGCCCTCGGACCCGAGGCTCGCCGCGTCGGATACGAGCCCCAAAACGACGCGATTCAGCTGTAGATCGAGCGCGCGCCGGACAATCTCGTTTCCCAGCTCACGCCACGCATCAACGCCGAGCTCGGCCCGGTGCCCGAGGCCAACGACCAGCAGCAGAGGGGATCGCAATGGCCCCGCCGCCGACAGCAACGCGGCCTGCCCGAGCGCCCCGTTCAATTTCTGCGAAGTGACGAGCTGCCAGAGTTCACCGCAAAGCCGCCAGTCAGCCCGACCCGCGGCGCCGCGCAACGGTCGATCGTCGGGCGAATAGCCGACCACCACCAGATCGGCGCAAACTCGCTCAAGTGGCTGGTCCTCGAACTCGACAACGACCGACGCCATCAAGCGACCCCCTGGCCCGATTCCCGGCTTCCCTCCGCATCGGGCTCCGAGGCTTGCTCCGCCTGCTCCCGGACCTGTTTCGCGACCGCGTCGAGCACACCGTTCACGAAGCCCGGGGAGGACTCACCGCCAAAGCGTCTCGCGAGCTGGATCGCTTCGTCGAGAACCACAGACACGGGGGTGTCGGTTCGGGTCAGCTCATAGATGCCGAGCCGAAGAACGTTGCGATCGACCGCCGCCATCCGGGAAATCTTCCAATTGATCGCGTTCGCAGCCAGCAGCTCATCGATTTCCGAAAGTGCAGAAACCGTTCCGGATACGAGCTTCAACGCAAAATCGCGAGCCCCCGCCGGGAGATCGAAATTTTGCGCGACCCGCTCGAAGAGTTCCTCGATCGAGATCTCGCCACCGGCCTGCTGCGGGTCGGCGAAATCGCGCGCATAGAGGGTTTGCAGCGCGGCCTGGCGGGAGCGTTGGCGCGGCGCGCGATCGGATCGGCTCACGTGCCCGCCCCAGGTGGCTTGCCGAGATGGGTCATCAATTGGGCCATCTCGATCGCGGCTCGCGCGGCTTCTTCACCCTTGTTGCTGTGTTCGCCGCCGGCCCTCGCGAGCGCCTGGGCGACATCATCCGTGGTCAGCACGCCGAAAGCGACGGGCATCGAGGTCTCCCGCATGACTTCCCGCACCCCGTCGGTGACACCCCGGCACACGTAGTCGAAATGGGGCGTCCCGCCGCGGATCACCGATCCCAGTGTTACCAGGGCGTCGTAGCGGCCGCTCAACGCCAACGCGCGGGCAGCGATTGGAATCTCGAATGCGCCGGGCACCCACGCTACGTCGATGTCTTCCTCGCGCGCGCCGCAGCGGATCAACTCGGCCGAACACCCGTCGAGCAGCTTCACTGATATCATTTCGTTGAAACGCGAGACCACGACCGCGAAGCGCAGGCCGCTGGCATCTTCTGAACTCTCGTATTGGTTCACCGGTTTGCTCCTCGGCTCCGCGCACGTCCGCCGCGGCTCGCCGGGTAATCAACAGGACCGCGAATGTACAGGTCGTCGCCCACGCGGCCCATGCGTCCATCGAGCAGCGGGGATTCGACGAGTGACCGCAGGCCCAGGTCCCCGACCGAGGGGCGCCCATCGCCGCCCAGCACCCGGGGCGCGACGAACCAATGGAGTTCGTCGACCAGGCGAGCCCGCAGCAGCGCGGCTGCGAGATTTCCGCCGCCCTCTACGAGCATTTCCGTGAGCCCCTCCCGGGCCAGCCGCGACACGGCGCGCTTCAGATCCAACTTCCCTGTGCGCATCGGCACTTCGAGCAACCGCACACCGAGGTCCTCCAGAACCCTGCGACGACGCGCTCCGGCCTTCGAACCGCACAGCACCCAGGTTCGATCGGCACCCTCGCGATAGAGCTTCGCGCTCGGCGTCACGCGCAGCTTGGAGTCGACCAGAACCCGAATCGGCCGGTGAAGGACGCGCCCACCGCGACGAGCGGTGAGTTCCGGGTCATCCGCAAGGACTGTCCCCGATCCGACGACGATCGCATCCACTCGGGAGCGCAGGAGGTGCCCCTTCGCTCTCGCGTCGGGACCGGTGATCCAGCGCGACTCACCGCTGCCGATCGCGATCTGGCCGTCCAGCGAACTGGCCAGTTTGAGCATCACAAAGGGTCGCCCGAGTGCACACACCGTTGTAAAGCCACGGTGCTGTTCGCGGCAGGCTTCCTCGAGCACGCCAAGCTGGACCTCAACTCCCGCGCGCCGCAAGCGACGGATGCCCGCCCCCGAACCATCCGGATGCGGATCGCGATGACCGACGAAAACGCGGCGGATGCCCGCTTCGATAATCGCATCCGTGCAGGGACCCGTACGCCCCACCCGACAGCAGGGTTCGAGCGTCACCGCGAGCGAAGCGCCGCGCAAACTCCTCGCCCCAAAGCGGCGCTTTGCGTTTTCGAACGCAACGACCTCGGCGTGGGGCCCGCCGACCGGTCGCGTAGCTCCGCGACCCAACACTTGATCGCCGCGAAAGACTGCGGCGCCGACCGGAGGGTTCGGATACGTGCGGCCGGCTACCCGCCGCGCCGCGCCCAGGGCGATCTTCATCGCCGCTTCGGGTTTCATTTCGGATGCTCGATCGACTCGAAGAATCGCCGGTAGTCTTCGACTCCCTGAAAGTCGAGGAAG
>JAFDAW010000402.1:1941-2759 GCA_019313605.1 Deltaproteobacteria bacterium | reverse complement strand
GTGGTCAGAGCGGTGCGGAAAACGCTGCCCTGACGATCATGCTGGGCGGCGCCCAGGATGCCTACGAACGCGCGAAGCCGCTGCTCGATTGCTACGCGAAAAAACACCTGCTGATGGGCGATGCGGGCAGCGGCCAGCTGACCAAGATGGTCAACCAGATCTGCATCGCCGGCCTGGTCCAGGGGCTCTCCGAGGGCCTTCACTTCGCGCAGAAGTCGGGTCTCGACGCGCACCGCGTCGTCGAAGTGATCTCGCAGGGGGCCGCGCAGTCGTGGCAGATGGACAACCGATTCGAGACGATGTTGGCCGGCAAGTTCGACTTCGGGTTCGCGGTCGACTGGATGCGCAAGGATCTCGGGATCGCGCTCGCGGAGGCCGAGCGGATCGGCGCACAACTCGACGTGACCGCGCTGGTCGACCGCTTCTACGCCGAGGTGCAGGAAATGGGCGGCAGCCGCAGCGACACATCGAGCTTGATCACGCGGCTCAAATGACGAAGCTCAAGATCCAGGCCGCCGGCGGAGGCACGGGAACACCTCTCAACCTGCAATAACGCTCCAGTTGGATCAGCGCCCTCGCATCCGGGCACCCACGCAGAGCAGCGAGGCCCCGACGACCAGCATCACCCACGTATGCGGCTCCGGTACGAACTTGATTCGTAGAATGGCGATCCCGCCAGTCTCGAAGTTCACCGCGGGCTGGAGCCAGCGCGTGAGGACTGGTGACACAAGCTGAATCGTACCCTTGCCGCTCGTCAGCGTGCGGTTGTCGTAGCCCTTCGCGTAGTGGACCGTTCTGTGTGGGCCGCGCCCGACGGC
>JAFDAW010000402.1:0-1894 GCA_019313605.1 Deltaproteobacteria bacterium | reverse complement strand
CACGGGAAGCGCGAACCCTCCACTGTCAAACAAGAGGTAGGGCCATACCACCAACACCCGTACTCGTGCCAGGTCACGATGTAGCCATTGGTGACGACGCCGTTAGACGTTTGGGCAGGCGTTCCAATCGCGTCGTAGCGCCAATTGGGTTCGATGAGCGAGCAGCCGCCGTTACGGTAGTAGCAGACCTTGGTAGTCAGGGCGCCCAACATCGTCATGGTTCCGCCGAACTTGGCGGCACCTTGCTTTACCCTCATTCTCGCGATGGTGTTGGTGGCGAGCTGGTATTTCTTGACAGAGAAGTCGCCCGGCCCATTGCCAGGACCGAACCATCCCGTGCGGTTGCGCAGTGTCGCGTAGGTGTAGCTGTACACGTAGGGGTAGATGGCAGCGAATTCACCGACTTGCTCCGTCGTGCGTAGGCCGGCGGCTCCCGCTGGGGCTGCGGCAAAAGTAAAACCGCCAATCCCTGGAGTTCCCGTCGTGACAGCGCCCCACTTGCCTGCGATCGGTTGGCCCGCCTGGACCAGGCCCTTGCCGCCGGGTGTTGCGCCCGTGCTGGTCGCGGTACAGAAGGTGGTGTTGGGCTGGCCTCCGGAGGTGAAGAACGCGGGATTCCGGTAGAGCGGTGGAATCTTTCCTCCGTTCGTCCCGGTGTAGTACACCGTGTTTCCCTTGGCCGGGCGCACGCTCGTTCCATAGCCCTGCCAGTCGAACCAGGGTGCGCAGTACAACGCGTATTCCAGGTGTCCCCCCAACGGAGCCCAGCCGCCCGCACCGTCCGTCGGAGTGGATTCGAACGGGCAGCGCGGCTGGTTCGGATTGCACTGGATCCCATGCGGTATGCCGAACGCAGAGTAGAGCGACGACTCCCACGCCCCGTTGCCGCAGTACGGGCCGGGGCTCGCTCCGCTTGCCGCGATCGAGCATTCGTTGCCAAATGACTTGACGCTCCACGAAGCCTCGAAGAGCTGGTTCCCGGCCTGGGCGGTCGTCGCCGCGCCAATCCCGCTGCTCAGCAAGCCAATCAATAACAGTCTGTTGATGGGTGCCACTTCGGTTTCCTCCGACACGGGCTGGGATGCCCGCTATGCCGAAATAGGAACCGACGGACCAAGAGGTCAGTTCACGACAGGGTCTGCCCCATGGTCGCCTGCGTCCGACTTGGGTGTCAAGCGAATTCGTGTGTATTTTCCGGGGAATCCCGAATAAACACTATCTGGATTACACAGCTAGGCAGGCTGGTGGCCGCCCCTCTCGATGGCCTGCCGGTAGATGTCGATCAATTGTGTGCAATTGGCAGCGGCGGTGTAGTGCGCCTCGTACTCGGCGCGCGAGGCTCGGCTGAGTTTGGTCGACTCGGATTCGGAGTCGAAGAGCCAGCGTACCCGAGTGGCGATTCCTTCCGAATCGCCCGGAGCGACGAGCAGGCCGTTGCGTCCGTCGTCGATCATCTCTCGCATGCCGCCGAGTCGCGCGGAAACCGTCGGGACGCCGCATGCGAAAGCCTCGATGATCGTCATCGGCATGCCCTCGTACCACTCGCTCGGAAAGACCAGTACCCGCGCGCCGCGCAGCTCCCGCATCATTGCCTCGCGAGACAGCGAACCCAGCATGCTGACACCGGTGATGTTTTCGGTCTCGATCCGCCGGACGAGCGCGTCGCGTAGCGGACCGTCCCCCGCGATGTGAATTGGGATGTCGGGGCCGATCCGCTTCCAGGCGTCGAGCAGGGTGTGCACGCCTTTTTCGATCGTTAGGCGCCCCGCAAAGAGCGCGTAGTCTCCCGGACCTTCGCGGACTCCGGGATCCGGATCGATGAAGTTGGGTTTGACGGAGATCTGCTCTTCCGGGAGTCCTCCCGCGACGAGCTTGGCGCGCGCAAATTCAGTGA
>JAFDAW010000148.1 GCA_019313605.1 Deltaproteobacteria bacterium | reverse complement strand
AGAGTCGCAACGCGGGTTCGGACAGTACGCGGGCGGCGAGAAAAGGCGCGGCGGCGACATCCCCTCCCACTACGCAGGGTTCGTGCCAGGCCCATTTTTCGGTCCACGTCTCAACTCGTGGGGAGGGCTGCATTCATGGCGCGCATCGAATAGTTCCGGCTCGGGCTGCTTCCGTGCGCTCGCTCCGGCGCCTACGGCCAGCCCCGGCTCACACAGATTCGCTCGTAGGAAGTCTGGATCGCGATGAACTTCTGCTGCGCGAGATCGTAAAATTCCTCGCCCAGATGTTGCACGCGATCGGGGTGGTATTTCTTGACGAGGGTGCGATACGCGCTGCGTACCTCTTCGCGGTTGGCGCTGGACTTCACGCCGAGAATTTCGAAGTCACTGTCGGCTCCCTGCGAGGCTGCGGATCGCGGGAGGTCCTCCGCGGCGATGCCCAGCAGGTTGGCGACGCGCTCGAACGCCGCCTGCTCCTGGGGGTGGAAGTGGCCGTCCGCCATTGCGATGTCGAAGAGGCACCGCATGAGCAGGAGGCGCGTGGGATAGTCGGCCAGGCGTGCCACGTCTCGGCAGAGCGCATCGAGGTCCACACCATTTTTTAGGAAGCGCTTGATCAGCTCGCGGACGATCTGCTCCGACTCGCCGCGGTAGCCCAGGCGTTCGCGAAAGAATCCGCGAATCGCGCGCACCTCTTCCGGGCGCACATCACCGTCGGCACGCATCATCGCCGTGAGGATGCCGACCAGAGATGCGACGAAGTGAAGCTCCTGTTGTTGCTGGGTGACCCGCGGGTCCTGCTGCGGTGCGCCATCGATGCGCGGCACACCGCTGCTGCTCGGTCCGTCCGCGAACACGTGCCCGACCATGGCTCCCAGAACGGCGCCGAGAGGTCCGCCCAGGAACCAACCGATTCCCGCTCCGATGAGTTTGCCCTGCAGCGCCATCGTCCAAATCCTTTGAGTAGGGGAGGGTAACGCGATCGAACCCGGGTCGTTCGGAAATGGCAAAAAGTCAACGGAGGAAGCTCTGCGCGTCGATTGGAGTGTGTTTCGGAAGAATTCGATTGCAAAAGAGGGCCCGGTTGCCAATGATGCTGTCGAGTCGTGTCGCGACGTGGTCGTGAAGTCTGGGAAATGCCCCACTGCACCGAGGAGGAAACTCGATGGCAGAAGTCGACGAGCAGAACGCTTCAGCCTGGAAACCCAGCGCCTGCATCCTCTGTGAGTGCAACTGCGGGATCGAAGTGCAGCTCGGGGGCGACGGAGGACGCCGGCTGACGAAGGTGCGCGGCGACAAGGCGCATCCGTCTTCCGAGGGCTATGCGTGCGAGAAGCCCTCCCGCCTCGATTTCTACCAGAACGACCCGGAGCGACTAACAGCGCCGCTGCGCAAGCGGGCTGACGGCTCCTTCGAGCAGATCGATTGGGAAACCGCAATTCGCGAAGTCGCCGAACGCTTGTGTGCGATTCGCGACGAGCACGGTGGCGAATCGATCTTCTACTACGGCGGGGGCGGGCAGGGCAATCATCTGCCGGGCGCCTATTCGCTCTCGCTGCGCGCGGCGCTGGGTACCCGTTATCGCTCGAATGCGCTGGCCCAGGAAAAGACCGGCGAGGCCTGGGTCGCGATGCATGTGCTCGGCCGATTCACGCGCAGTGATTTCGAACACTGTGAAGTCGGCGTCTTCATCGGCAAGAATCCCTGGTTTTCGCACGGCATTCCGCGCGCGCGTGTGGCGCTTCGCGAGATTTCGAAGGATCCCGAGCGCTGCATGATCGTCATCGATCCGCGGCGCACGGAAACGGCGGATCTCGCGGACATCCACCTCCAGGTCAAGCCCGGCGGTGACGCCTGGCTGCTGGCCGCGATGTTTGCCGTGATCGTCCAGGAAGATCTACTCGCGCGCGACTGGCTTGCGGCGCACACCGACGGCCTCGAGGAGGTTCTCCCGCATTTCGAGGTGCTACCGGTTGACGACTACTGTGCGCGGGCCGGTGTGCCCGAGGAGCTCGTGCGCACAGCCGCGCGGCGCATCGCGTCTGCCAAGAGTGCGGCTTTCTTTGAAGACCTCGGCGTACAGATGAACCGCCATTCGACGCTGGTCAGTTACCTGCATCGATTGCTCGCATACGGGACGGGAAACTACGGCCGACCGGGCTCCGCCTATCCCGTCACGTCGCTCCAGCCGCTCTTTAATCCCGGGTCGATCGCAAAGGATCACCGCACGCCCGTGACAAAATCGAGGATCATCGCCGGCCTCACTCCGTGCAATGTGATTCCCGATGAAATCCTGACCGACCATCCGAAGCGCTTCCGCGCCATGTTCGTCGAGGCCGCGAACCCGGTGCATTCGCTCGCGGACAGCCAGCGGATGCGCGAGGCCTTCGAAGCGCTCGATCTGGTCGTCGTCGTCGACATCGCGCTCAGCGAAACCGGGCGCATGGCGGATTACGTCTTGCCGGTCGCCACCCAATTCGAGAAGGCCGAAGCGACGTTCTTCAACTTTGAATTTCCGAAGAACTACTTCCACCTTCGGCACGCGCTGATGGATCCGCCGGAGGACTTGTTCTCCGAAGCCGAGTTGCACGCGCGGTTGACTGAGGCGATGGGGGCGCTGCCGCAGCCCGCGGTGGATTCATTGCGCGGCGCCTGGGACGAGGGCCGCGCGGCATTCCGCGCGAAGTTCTTCGAACTGCTCAGTAGCGACCCGAGCTTCTTGAGGATGGCGCCCGTCGCGCTGTATCGCGCGATCGGCGACAAGTTGCCCAAGGGCACCGCGGAGGCCGCCGTGCTCTGGGCGCTGGCGCAGATCTCCGCACAGAGCATTCCAGATTCGATCCGCCGCGCCGGCATCGGGGCCGCGGATGGAGAGGACCTCGGCGATGCGCTCTTCGACGCGATGCTCGAAAACGACCGCGGCTTCGTCTTCGCGATCGACGCATGGGACGACAGCAGCAGCAAGATCGCGACGCCCAACGGTCGGATCCAGCTCGCGCTTCCGGAGCTCTTCGAAGAACTCGACAGCCTGCCCACCGAGCAGCGAATGCCCGTCGATCGAGAGTTTCCCCTCGTACTTTCCGCAGGCGAGCGCCGTGCGTTCACCGCCAACACGATCCTGCGCGATCCCGCCTGGCGCCGAAAGGATGCGTCGGGTGCGCTGCGCATCAGTCCCGAAGATGCGGAACGCATTGGGCTCTCGGAAGGCGGACGCGCACGACTCACGACCCGCCGCGGCAGCGCGGAGGTCGTCGTCGAGATCTCGGACCGGATGCAGGCGGGCCACATCTCGCTGCCAAACGGCACCGGCATCGCGCATTCGAACGCCAAAGACATCGGCGGCATCGCGCCCAACGAGCTGACTTCCACGGAAGATCGCGATCCGATCGCCGGTACTCCATGGCACAAGAGCACCGCCGCGCGCGTCGAGGCGATGTAGGCGGGGACGTAGGCGGGGACGTTGTTGAATAGTTTAGTTGGTGGCGAGGGACAGTTCGGAACGGACCGTTCGACCCATCTTTACCTGGTTTTGGATCACGAATGAAAAAGCTCTCCAGGGTTCTGGTCGCAGTCGTCGCAGTGATCGCGGCGGCCCTACTCGTCCGCTGCAGCATGCTCGGCCACAGCTCCAAATCGGGCCAACCCCCGGGTCTGGTATCCGGCACACTTGCTCCTTGCCCCGACAAACCGAATTGCGTGAGCAGCGAAGCCGGTGAGGATGCAGATCACCAGATTGCGCCGCTCGATTATTCAGGCACGGACACCAGGGAAGCCTGGTCCAAAATCCAGCAGGTCATCAAAGGGCTCGGCGGAGAAGTCGCGATCGTCAACGACGAATACATCGCCGCAACATTCTCCTCTTCCCTCTTCAAATTCGTCGATGACGTCGAATGCAGGTTGGACGCACCACAAAATCGAATTCACATCCGCTCCGCCTCCCGCGTCGGCCACAGCGATCTGGGCGTCAATCGAAAGAGAGCAGATGCAATCACTCGGTCGTTCGGCGAGGATGTTGTCGAATAGGCGGGGACGTTGGTGAATCTCCGCCCTGAGGTTGCGGATAGATCATCGACCCGATTGGAGCTGACCACGTTTCCCGCCGCGCGGAAACCTAAGACGCCAGCAGCCCCGTCGGTCGCACGATGTGGGTCTGGAGGCGTACCGCCTCCTTCGACACGCCTAGCGCCATCGCGACCAGCTGCGGGATGTGCAGGATCGGCATGTCCAGCTTGCGGCCCACGCGTGATTCCATGTCCGGCTGGTAGGCGTCGAGGTTCAGGTGGCAGAGCGGGCAGGGCGTGACCATCGCGTCCGCGCCGGCTTCTTTGGCGCTCACGATGGCGTTGCCGCCGAGCTGCATCGAGTTCTTCTTGTTCACCATGGCGATCGGGAAGCCGCAGCACTTGAGTCGCTCGTCGTAGCGGATGGGCGTGGCGCCGAGGGCTTCGATCAGGTTCTCGAGTTCGTCGGGGTCGTCCGGGTTCTCGAGGTCGTTGACTTCGGGCGGTCGCGTCGCGTAGCAGCCGTAGAAGGCTCCCAGCTTGAGGCCCGACAACGGGTTGACGACCTTCTCCTTCAGCTTCTCCAGGCCGTAGTCGTTCAGCAGCACCTCGTAAAAGTGCTTGACCTTGACTTCGCCCTTGTAGCGGCGCCCGGTGTCGCGCTCGAGTTCGTCGTTGACGCGCGCCATGTGGTCGGGCTTGCCTTCGAGCTTGCGCTGCGCTTTGCGGTGTACTCCCTGGCAGGTGGTGCAGATGTTCATGATGTCGAGGCCCTGGGCCTCGGCGAGCGAGAACGTGCGCGCGTTCATGATGTCGGCGACCATGGGGTTGTCTTCGTTGATGACGCCGGCGCCACAGCAGGCGGCATCGGTCATCTCGACCAACTCGATCCCCAGTTTCTCGCAGGCGAGGTAGGTGGCGACCAGATTCTCTCGTCCCGCACCCTTCGCGACGCACCCGGTGTAGAGGGCGTACTTCATTTTCGGAGCTCCTCGAAACGCGCAAAGGTCTTCTTGACTTCGTCCACCTTGTCGATCTTGTGCGGGATCAACGGCGGATTCTTGCCCCGCATCATCATCCTCAGCCCGATCGGCACGAGCGAGAGCAGCCCGGGAATATTGAAGAAGCCCATGCTGCGCGCAGGTAGGTAGTTCTCATCGAGGATCCCGCGTTTCCCAACGGTTTCCCTGAATCCGAGTGCATGACGTGCACCGGCGTTGCCGTGGAATCCGTCGGCCATGGCCTTGGTGCGGATCTCTTCGATGCGCTCCAGCGGCTTGGTCTCGGTCGGACAGCGCGTCGAGCACTCGCCGCAGTGGGTGCAATCCCAGACGCCGGTCTTCGCCGAGATCGCGCGCATCCGCTCGGGCGTGTCGACATCGCGCGAGTCGAAGATGAAGCGGTGTGCCTTGGCGAGCGTCGCGGGGCCGAAGAAGTTCTCGTCCACCGCAAGCACGTTGCAGTCGGAATAGCAGGCGGCGCAGAGGATGCAGGTCGTGGAGGGGTCGATCTGCAGGAATTCCTCCGGGCGCTGCGTGCGTTCGAGCTCGGGCACACTGCCGTTACCCGCCTCGAGATACGGCTTCACCTTGCCGAGCGATTCCAGGAAGGGATCCATATCGACTACGAGGTCGCGCAGGATCTTGAGGTTGCCGATCGGCCCGACGCGCATTACGCCGTCGATCGTGCAATCGGAAACCTGCGTTTTGCAGGCGAGGCGCGCGTGTCCGTTGACCTTCAGCGCGCAGGATCCGCAGATCGCCGAGCCGCACGAGTAGCGCAGCGCCAGCGTCGGATCTTTTTCGGCGCGAACCTTGTTGAGCGCCTTCAAGATGGTGATGCCAGCGGGCAGTTCGATCTCGAAATCCTGATCGTGCGGCTCCTTGTCCACAGCCGGATCGAACCGCTGGATTCTCATAGTGACCTTGCTGGCCATCAGTACTTCCTCTCTTCGGGCTGGAATCGGGTGACCGTCACGGGCTTGTATTTCAACTCGTGGCCGCCGTCATCGGTGCGGAAGGCCATGGTGTGGTGCATCCAGTTCTCGTCATCGCGGGTGGGGAAGTCGGTGCGGAAGTGCGCGCCGCGGCTTTCCTCTCGCGCCAGACCACCGCTGACGATCAGTTCGGAGTACTCGAGCATGTTCGAGAGTTCCAAAGCGTCGATCAGGTTGAGATTGAAGTTGGTGCCGGGGTCCTTCACCTGAACCTTGCCAAAGCGATCCCGCAGACCCTTGATCTCGGCGCGCGCCCGCTGCATGTCTTCCGCACAGCGATAGACGCCGACCTTGTAGGTCATGATTTCCTTCAGCTCTTCGCGAATGACGCTCAGGTCTTCCGAGCCGTCCCCCGCGTAGAGCACTCCGATCTCCTTCTGGGCCGCCTCGATCTCGCGCTCCTCGTTCACGTCGGCCAGCGTGAGCCCCGGCGTCACGTCGAGCATCTTCTTGCCCGCGCGGCGCCCGAAGACCAGGGCCTCGAGCAGCGAGTTGGTGCCGAGTCGGTTGGCGCCGTGCACCGAGGTGCACGAGCACTCGCCCGCGACGAAGAAACCTGTCACCTGCTGGCCCTTCTCGTCGAGGAAGACCTGGCAATCGTTGTCCGCCGGAATACCGCCCATTGAATAGTGGGCGGTGGGCTGGATCGGCACCGGGTTCTCGATGCAATCCACTCCGATGAAGTCCTTGCCGAGGTTGTAGACCTGCGGCAAGCGCTCCATGATCTTGTCCTTGCCGAGGTGCCTCAGGTCGAGATACACATAATCTTTGTTAGGCCCGGCGCCCCGCCCCTCGTTGATCTCGGTCTGCTCGGAGCGCGAGACGATGTCGCGCGGGCCGAGTTCCATCTTGGAGGGCGCGTAGCGCGACATGAAGCGATCGCCGTCGGCGTTGATCAGGTAGCCGCCCTCGCCGCGCGCCCCCTCGGTGAGCAGGATGCCGTGCT
>JAFDAW010000147.1 GCA_019313605.1 Deltaproteobacteria bacterium | reverse complement strand
GAAGCTCGAGCTGGCCGCGCCGGAAGTTCTGGCGATGCTCTCGGACATGGGGCGACGGCTCTACTTCCCCAAGGGCATCCTCTCTCAATCCGCAGAAGCGAAGAAGAAGGCGACGCGCTTCAACGCGACGATTGGGATTGCGACCGAGGGCGATGGACCGATGCATCTCGCATCCGCCGCGAAGTATCTGGTCGACATCGAGCCCGCTGAAGCATTCCCCTACGCGCCGCCGGCCGGTCAGCCCGGGCTCCGCGAAGGTTGGCGCGACAAGCAGCTGGCCGAAAACCCTTCGCTCCGCGACAAGCGCATCAGCCTGCCGGTGGTGACCAGTGCGATTACCCACGGAATCAGTCTCGTCGGCGATCTCTTCGTCGATCCCGGGGATTGCATCGTGATGCCCGACAAGCTCTGGGGCAACTACCGCTTGACGTACGAAGTTCAGCGCGGCGCGAAGATCGCCACGTTTCCGTTCTTCTCCGAGGGTGGTTTCAACGCCGAGGGTTTCGCGCAGGCGCTGGCCGAGAACGCGGCCGGCCGCGACAAACTGATCGTCGTGCTGAACTTCCCCAACAACCCGACCGGCTACATGCCGACGCTCGCCGAGAGCGAAGCCCTGATCGCGGCTCTGATCGCGCAGGCAGAAGCGGGAACCCGGATCGTGGCGGTTTTCGACGACGCCTACTTCGGGCTCTTCTATCACCTCGGCGCGCAGAGCATGACCGAGTCGCTGTTCGCGCTGGCCGCCAACCAGCACCCGAACCTGCTCGCGGTCAAACTCGACGGCGCGACGAAGGAACTCTTCGTCTGGGGTCTGCGCTGTGGCTTTATCACGTTTGGACCGGGGCAGACGGATACCGCCGACGATGTGGCCGAGGTGCTCGATGCCAAGCTGCGCGGCGCGATTCGAGGAGGGATCTCGAATATTTCTCAGCTCTCGCAGACGATCGTGCGCAAGGTTCTGGGGTCTCCGACGATTGGTGCCGAGCGCGCCCAGAAACTCGAAACACTGAAGGCTCGCGCAGCGAAGGTTCACGAGGTCGCCAACGATCCGCGCTTCGCGGATAGCTGGGACGTCTACCCCTTCAACAGCGGCTACTTCATGTGCCTGGCGGTCAAGGGAGCCGAAGCGGAAAAGGTACGACTCCACGTGCTGGACACCTATGGGATCGGCGTGATTGCTACGGGCCCGACGGATATCCGCGTCGCCTTCTCCTGCCTGGAGGTCGCAGACGTCGAGCCTCTGTTCGAAGATCTCCACAAGGCGATCCAGGACATGCGCTAGCAGGGGAATCCTG
Organism: Deltaproteobacteria bacterium; assembly: GCA_019313605.1. GTDB lineage: Bacteria > Myxococcota_A > UBA9160 > UBA9160 > SMWR01 > JACZVU01. Next base: position 5,676 of record JAFDAW010000147.1, on the reverse strand, counting down.
CGGATTCCCTTTGCGGCGTCGTACGACCCCAAATGGGTCGTGCTCCTGGCGGGTGAATCCTGCGGATTCCCGACGTGGCGTAGCCGTGGCGCGACCCATTTTGGGTCGCGCTCAGTCCAGGCGGTCGAGTTCTTCCAATATTTCGATTAGGGTGGTCACTGCGTTTGCGAGTGTGCCGATGTCCGCGCGCTCGTCGTGGCCGTGTACGCCCGCGTAGTCTTCGCGCCGCATCGCTCGGGGTGTGAAGCCGTATGAGGTCACTCCGATGTCGCGAAAGTAGTGGGCGTCGGTAAAGCCGATGGTGACCGATGGGACCGTATGGGCCGGCGGATCGGATTTCGCCGCGATGGTTCCAATGGCCGCGTAGAGTGGCGTGTCCGAGGATGAGCTGCGGGTTTCGAATGAGAGCAGCACCTCGGTGCTGATGCCCGGATCTGCAATGGCTTGCTGCACGCGATGGGTAAACCGCTCACAGCTTTCTCCCGGCAACAAGCGCGCGTCGATGTGGGCGACAGCCTCCGCGGGAAGAACGTTGGTGCGCGAGCCACCTTCGAGGACCGTAACCGCCATCGTGTTGGTCACCAGCGCCGCCTGAAAACGCAAGGTCATGAAGCGGTGTCGGAACTCTGAATCTTCGGCGAGGCTGCGGGCGAGGTCCGCGTATCCGGCGGCGTCTTCGGGCGGGGCCAGCTTCGCCAACTCCCGATACATCTGCGCGATCTCGGGTGCGACAATGATTGGAGATTCGATTTGGCTCACGCGCTCGAGTGCTGAGATCAGTCGGGGAACCGCGGCGTCCAGCGGCGGTACGGAGCTGTGGCCCGGAGTTCCATGCGCGACGACACGGAGCCAGCAGGGACTCTTCTCGACCACGCCAATCCGCCAGAGCGCCGGATCGCCGCTGCCCCGGTTCAAGATCCCACCACCCTCGGTGAGGAGATACTCCGCACCGCCGAGGAGATCGGATCGTTCGCGGGCGATGAAGCCCGCCCCGTACACCCCGCCACTCTCTTCGTCGGGTGTTGCGAGAAAGACGACATCTCGCTTCAGCGGAGCGTCGCGTTCGGCCAATTCGAGCAGCGTCAACAGGTGGATAATTGAAATGCCCTTCGCATCGAGCGCACCGCGGCCGATCACGTGATCCCCCTCGCGAACACCCGCAAACGGATCGGTTTTCCAGGCATCCGCTTCAGCGGGAACCACGTCTAGATGGGAGAGCAGAACGAGAGGTCGGCGCTCGCCACTGCCGCGCACCACCCCCCAGGCCGCAGCCCGTCCAACCTTGGAGTCACCGGATGGTGTATCGACTACGCGGTTTTCGATCCCGGCCTTCGAGAGGGTCTCGGAGAAGAATCCCGCGAGGGGTTTCTCGTCGCCGGGTGGGTTGACGCTCTTGAACTGGATCGCTCGAGAGAGCAGTTCGGCGACGCGATCTTTGGCGCGCGCGAAGTCGCCGCCACTCCGCGCGAAATCTCCGCTGGAAGTCGCGCACCCCTGGACGCAGATAAGTAGTGAAAACACTACAGAGTTGAAACGAGAGGCTTTGCGAAGAATTTGCCGTCGGTGGCCAAAAAACCATTGAAATCGAGAGCTTCGGTCGCCTAGCGTCGAGTCGAAGAGCTTCTTGGAAGCGTTGGCCCCCTGGGGGGGTCGCTTTGCTTCGATACTCATCGCCACACCACCTGTATATAGCCCCGTGATGAGGTTAAATACCGTGCATCACGGGTCGACGAAAGCTAACTATAGGCCGCGCAGAGCAAGCGTGGGCGATAGTTTACGTCGCGCTACGCCTGTAGGGGGGTGCCCGGGTCCATGCGTACGAACCGTCCATCGCCGAACCGGCGACTGTCCACGATCATCCTGTCACTGCTTGGTCTGGGCGTGTGCGCGCTGCTCGGGGTGCTGATCAGTGTGTCGCCGTTCGATTCATCGAGCGCAGCGAAGCCGGTTGAGATCAGCCAGTTCGACGATTCCTACGATTCGAATTTCGAGGCTCCGCTCCCGCCGGTCTCCGCGGCTCCAGTTGCCGCAGAGCCCATTGCGGCGGATCCGATCCTCGAGGCTCCGATCGCAGCTGCGCCTGCACCCATACTAGAAGCGAAGGCCGAGACCGAAGCGAAGACCAAGACGGAAGCAAAGGCCGAGCGCGAAACGCAGGCCGATGTTTCCCAGGTGGTTTCGCCGCGGATCGCGGAAGGTACGCTCGAACGAGGCGACACTCTCGTGGGTTCACTTTCCGCACAAGGCGTCAGTGTGCGAGTCGTCGATCAGATCGCGAGAGAGATGATCGGACACTACGACTTCCGCCACTCGCAACCCGGTCACGGCTATCGACTCGTACAGAACGCGGAAGGGGAGATCGAATCCTTCCACTATCGCATCTCGCCAATCATCGGCTACGAGTTGAGTCCGAACCCGGACGGTGGCTTCACGGTGGTGAGAAGCGAGGCCGAACTCTGGCCCCGTCAGACGATGATCGCTGGAATCGTCACCACCAGTTTCTACGGTGCAATCACAGATCTAGGTGCTGCGCCTCAGCTCGCGAGCGACGTCACCGACGTATTCGCCTACGACGTCGATTTCTCTCGCATGATCCGAGCGGGTGACGAGTTTCGGATTCTCTACGAGCAATTGTTTCGCACGGATGAGAACGGAGACGAGGTTTTCGTTCGCCCGGGTCGAATTCTCGCAGCTCGGTATGCAGGTGCGTCGGGCGAGTACACGGCTGTGTACTACGAGTCCCAAGAAGGGCGTGGCGGCTACTACCGTCCCGACGGAAGCACCGTGCAACGCGAATTCTTGATGGCCCCCGTTCGTTATGGCCGCGTGACTTCACGCTACGCGGTCAAGAGGCGTCACCCGATTCTCAAGATCACGCGCCCGCACCACGGCATCGATTACGCGGCACCCACGGGAACCCCGGTTTTCGCGGTGGCCAGCGGCGAAATTCTCTACAGCGGCTGGGCGGGCGGCTTCGGCAATCTGGTGAAGGTTCGACACCCCGACGGCTATGTGACCTACTACGGCCACCTCTCGCGGTTTGCGGATGAACTCCACGTGGGGCAACCCGTCGCCCAGAAACAGGTCATCGGTTACGTGGGGAGTACGGGGCTCTCGACCGGCCCGCACGTCTGCTTTCGCGTTGCCAAGAACGGCAAGTACGTGAATCCGATTCAGTTGCCGACCCCGGAGGGGCCTCCGCTCCCCGAAGAGTTCAAGCGCAATTTCCAGGCCCGCCGCGATACGCTGCTCGCGTCGCTCGACTCCGGCACCCTCGTCGCCGCCGACGAAGCCCTCTAGACCCGGGATCACCAGCGCCACACTTCGGCTGCATCCGCCGGGGCCCGGTGTGGTCCGTTTGGCGCTGTGCGGGTAAGTTCCCTCCGCGATGAACGCATTCCCCCCTGCGATCGACCGCTGCGTGCGCTTCGAAGACCTCGACCCGGTCCAGGGCGATCGAAGGGCCGCCACTCTGTGACGCGCTTTTCGCGGGAGAATCCGCTGGCCGCCGTTCGGTGGGTGAGGGTCGGCTCGGTCAATGAACCGAAGCTGGTCGCGGTTCGCAGTGCAATCGGCGCCTATGCGCCCGACGCCAAAGTCGAAGGAGTCGCTGTGGCGAGTGGTGTATCCGAGCAGCCGGTCGGTTTCGAGGAGATCATTCGCGGCGCGCGCAACCGCGCCGCTGGAGCCATGAGCGAGTCTTCCTGCGATCTCGGTGTCGGAATCGAGGACGGGCTCGTCCCGATTCCCGTGGGAGGCGCGGAGGGCGAGGTCGCACACTTGAACATCGGTTGCACGGCCATCACCGACGGTGAACGGACCTCGATCGGTTTTTCCTCGGCGTTCGGATATCCTCTCGACTGCTCGATTCCCGCGGTGCGTGATCGCGAACCCATCGGCGCGGGTTTCGATCGCCTCTGGGAGGCCCACCGCGGTGAGTCGGCGGCGAAACCCTCGGCGCTGAGCACGGGAAACATCGGTCGCTTGAGCAACGGCGTGTTGCCTCGAGCTGAATACGCGCGCCACGGCGTACTCTGTGCGCTCGTCGCGTTTCTACAACCCGACCTCTACGGTCTCGACGAGGAAGCGGTGTGAGCGGGACAAACACTCCTGAACAGCCCATCGAATCGGTGGACGATCTCGTCGCGTTTCTCCGCGCCGGCGAAAAGCCGCCGGAAGATTGGCGGGTGGGCACCGAGCACGAAAAGATCGGCCTCCACGGAGCCGACCGGAGCCCGATCGATTACGCGGGGGATCGCGGAATCGGTAAATTGTTGGAGCGCATCGCCGATCGCGCGGGTTGGGAGCCCATTTCCGAGGACGGAAACATCATCGCGTTACAGCTGGATGGCGCGTCCATCACCCTCGAGCCCGGCGGACAGTTGGAGCTCTCGGGAGCACCCCTGCGCACCATCTTCGAAACCTGCGCAGAATTTCACGCCCATCTCGAACTCGTGCGCGCCGTTTCCGAGCCGCTGGACATCGTCTGGCTCGGCTTGGGGATCCACCCGATCCACTCCGTCGAGGAACTTCCGCGGATGCCCAAGGAGCGCTATCGCATCATGCGCCGCTATTTGCCGACACGGGGATCGCGCGGGCTGATCATGATGTTTACGACGGCCACCGTCCAGGCAAATCTCGATTACGAATCCGAAGCGGATATGGTGGACAAGGTTCGCACTTCGCTCGCAATTTCACCCATCGTGTCGGCGATCTTCGCGAACTCGAGTCTTTCGGACGGCAAGGCAAATGGCTTTGTCTCCAGGCGCATGCACGCCTGGACGGACACCGACCCAGATCGGTGTGGGATGTTGCCGATCGCCTTCGAATCCGATTTCGGCTATCGGCGCTATGTAGACTGGGCACTCGACGTGCCGATGTTCTTCGTCGAGCGCGAAGGGCGCTTCGAGTCGGCCCACGACATGACCTTCCGGCAGTTTCTCGAAAACGGGCGCGGGGGCGAGCGCGCCACCCTCGCGGACTTCGATCGCCACCTCACGACCTTGTTCCCCGAGGTTCGCGTCAAACAGTTCATCGAGGTTCGCTGCGCCGACGCAGTGCCGCCCGGCCTCACCTGCTCGATGCCCGCGCTTTGGAAAGGCATCTTGTACGACGCAACGGCCCGCACGGCGGCCGCGAACCTGGTCGACGCCAACCAGGCGGAGCGCGAGGCGGCCTCGGAAGCGGTTTCGCGCCAGGGCCTGGCCGCGCACTACGCGGGGCAACCCGTTCTCGACCTGGCGCGAGAACTCGTCGGGATCGCGCGAAGCGGGCTTGAGCGGATCGGCCATGCCGGTCCGAATGCGCCCGACGAGTCGGCATTCCTGGATCCGGTAATTGCGCAGCTCGCGCTCGGAAAGAGCCCCGGTCAGGTCGTACTCGATTGCTGGGAGGGTGAATGGGAGAGATCCTTCGAGCGCCTGATCGAATACGCGCGCTATTGAATAGAGAAAGGCGCTGCGAGTTCCTGGGAAAACGCGCTGCATAAGCGATGGCTTGGGAACTCTTGCCTCCGCCTGAAGGGCGGTGCAACGTGAATCAGCTGAGATGCCCGAACGCGGCGCCGAGGAGATGCACCTGATGTCGATCGTGATCTACGCAAAGGACACCTGCCCGTATTGCGCGGCGGCGAAGAAGCTATTGGAGTCGAAGGGTGTCGAGTGGACAGAAATCAAC
>JAFDAW010000146.1 GCA_019313605.1 Deltaproteobacteria bacterium | reverse complement strand
AGCCGACCCGCAGCGCACGACAGTCGATGCCCGCAACGGAAATTTCGCGGTGCGCCATATAGGGGAAGCTCTCGGCGTCGAGCGCGTCGCTGGAGAGCGCCGTCAGAAGATCTCGCACGCGCGGCCCGGCGACCACGATGGCGCCGAGCGCCGCTGACTGATCGGCGATGTGCACATGCAGCGCCCAGCGATCCGCCCAGTCGCGCAGCCACGCCTCGACCCCACTGGCGCCTCCGGAAGTCGTGTTGACGTAGTAGCGACCGTCCTCCAACGCGCAGATCAAACCGTCGTCAAAAACGTAGCCCGCCTCGCCGAGCATCAACGCATAGCGACTCCGCCCCGGGGTGAGGTTTTCGACGCGGCACGGGTAGACGCGATCGAGCAGCGCAGTGGCGTCTCTACCCCCGATCAGAAACTTCCCCAGCGTCGACCGGCGCGGTACTCGGCCTTCCAGTCACCGTAGTTGTAGGGGCGGAACCAGGCGCCCGAGCGGGCCAGCTTCGCGCCCATCTCGAGGTGGCGTTCGTGCAGGGCACCGCGCTTCTCTACGAGTTCGTGGGCGGCGCCCGCCAGGTGCTCGAGGGTGACCGTTCGCGCGGGAGGGCGCGGTGTGGTGCGCGCGCCCTGTACCGCTGATCCCGTGCGCTTCTGCACGAATGCGGCGAGCAGGTGGCCACACATCGCGCCCTGGCACGGGCCCATGGTCGCAGTCGTGTAGCGCTTGAGGATCTGGGAGGAGCGGAATCCCTCCTCAAAGGCTTTCTCCAGATCTTCTGTGCGAACATCCTCACACAAACAGACGTACCCTCGTTTCGGAACGTCGGGAAGGACTGTGGCGGGCGCAGCCGCATCGGCGCCGGCCTCACCGCGCCCTGCCCTTGCGCCGCTCTCCTCCGCTTCTTCGAGTGAACAACCCGGATCGATGACCTCGCCCGCGCCGACCGGCGCCAGCTCGGCCCCCATCCGAAGCAGGCCATCGCGAGGCGACATCCCGAGCGCGGCGACCACGGTGTCGCAGGAGATGCGGCGCTCGCCGGACGACGCGGTCTGCACCTGCACGCTCCGCACCTGCTTGCGGCCACGCACTCGCACGAGCGTGGCGCCCGCGAGCACCTCGACACCGTCGGGTACGCGGGCCGCGAGATCAGTGGGAACGAGAGCCGCGACAATTTCGACACCGGAATCCCGAAGGGTCTCGAGATGATCGATCCCCTCCCGCGTAGTGGCGAGCACTACGGCGCGTTTACCAGGTGCAATGCCGTGGACACCCGCCAGGCGTGCGGCGCCTCGCGCGAGGAATACGCCTGGCACATCGCTGCCATCGAAGACCGCGTGCGCCTCGACCGCACCGGTCGCAACGATGATTCGGCCCGGGTGAACCTGCAGTAGCTCGTCGGGTGCGACAATCGGCACGAGGCCACCTTCGTAGACTCCGATCGCCACTGCGCGCTCGAATACCTGCACCCGCTCATCCGCACATACCTCCGCGCTGAGCGCTTCGATCCGGCCGCGGGCGGGGCCCGGGGCGACCTTTTCACCTACCGCGTGCTCGTCGCATAGGACGACCGAGTCGCCGCGTCCGGCAGCCGCCGCTGCGGCGGCCAGCCCGGCGACACCCGCACCGATGACGAGGGTTTCCGGGTGCAGATGGCGAGCGGGCTTCGGCGCCGGCGCGTGCTCCACCGGCAGCGCACCAAGCCCCGTCGACTTCCGCACCACTTTCTCGAAGAGGGGCCAGCTAAAGCGCGGTTTGATGAACGCCTTGTGGTAGAAGCCGACCGGCATCAGCGCGTGCAGGTAGTCGTTGATCGCGAGGAGGTCGACTTCTGCCGAGGGCCGGCCCGTCTCGCGCTTGACGGTCATCCCGGGGCGCGCGGGCGTACAGCAGGAACGCACCGCGGGCGTGCCGTCGACGTTGATCAGGCAGTTGGGACAGTCGCCGGTCATGCAGTAGAGGCCGCGGCGCCGATGCGACTTGTGGCTTCGATTGAACGTTCGCACGCCGTCGCGATACAGCGCGGAAGCAACGGTGTCCCCATCGCGAATGGGTACCTGTCGTCCCTCGAAGTCGAACGCGTCGCTCACGCGGACTCCGTGGAGTCAACAATCTGGTTGGTGACGGTGTCGCGCGTGATCGTGAACCAGCGCCGGCAGCCATAGGCGTGGAACCAGCGCTCCAGCTGCGGTCCCGGCGCGTTGTCGTTCAGATAGACGCGCTCGAAGTCCCGCTCCAGATCGGGAGACTCGAGCTCTCGGACTTCTCCGCCAAAGCCAAACTCCGAGTACTCCCGGAGCCCGCAGTGCGGGCAGGGGATCCTTAGACCCACCGGCAAGAGCCTCCATTGAATCGCGCCGCCACTGCAACCCAGAGGCGATCAGATGTCGCGGGTCATCTCGTCGTAGAACTTGACGTAGTCGCCCTTCTCATCACCGGCCAGAAACTGGATCGCCGCCCGCGGGTGAAGATTCATCTGCCCCGTGACGTTGTAGGGGATCAGCGGCCCCCAATCGAGCTTGTCCCTCAGCGGAACGATACGGTCGCGCAGCAGTTCGTAAACCGGGCGCAGCGAGAACTTCGGATTGCGCAGGAAACCGAGCAGCAGTTCCATCGGGCAGTTCCCCGCCCCGCGCCCCATCCCCAACATGGTTGCATCGACTCGGTTCGCACCGAGGATGATCGCCTCGATCGTGTTCGCAAAGGCGAGCTGCATGTTGTTGTGGGCGTGCATACCGATTTCCTTGCCCGTGCCCTCCATCGCCTTCGCGTACTTCTTGTAGAGCATGTCGATCTGCTCGCGGTACAGGTGGCCGAAGCTGTCCACGATGACCATGGTCCCAGCAGGTGAAGGCGCGATCGCGTCGAGCACCGTGTCGATCTCGGTTTCGGTGATGCCCGAGACAGCCATCAGGTTGGCCGCGGTCTCGTAACCCAGGCTGTGGGCGTGCTCGATCATCTGCACCGCTTCGGAAACCTGGTGCGCGTAGAATGCAACCCGGATCATGTCCAGCACGCTCTCGCTTCGCGGGACGATCTGCTCCTTCCAGTCGCTCTTCTCGGCGTCCGCCATGACGGAGATCTTGAGGCCGGTCGCTTCGTCGTCGTGCCCGCCGATCACCCGATTCAGATCTTCTTCGTCGCAGAACTTCCACGGCCCGAACTCCTGAGTGGAGAACAACCGAGGCGAATTCTTGTATCCGATCTCCATGTAGTCGATGCCGGCGGCGAGACACGTGTCGTACACGGCGCGAACCATGTCGTCGCCAAAATGATGACTGTTGACCAGGCCTCCGTCGCGAATCGTGCAGTCGAGAACCTTGAGTTCGGAGCGATAGGTGATCCAGGGGGCTTTGCTGCTCATTTTTCAGACCTTTCCCGCCAAGCTGGCATCAGTAAGGACCGCATGATCCACGGTCGCGATGTGCCGGCCGATCCGAGCTGCTAGGCGTCATTGCGCACGCCAATCGAACGCTCACCGATCCGCCGGAATCGTTAATTCTACCCCATTCGGCGGCATTTGGACCAGTGCGATATTCCGGAGCCACACGATCGATCCTCCCTCGACCTGGTCCACGACAACGCGAGGAATGCTTGTCTGATTCACGAATTTTCGATGCAGGCTCGGTTTCGCGATAGAAACGGCAACCGTGCTTGGTGCTACGAAGCGTCTGATTCAATGCGGTGATCATGATTCACCCGTAGTTCTCATTGACAGAACCCGTATGAATCGAGAGCAGCCGAGACGCAGCCTGCACTCCGTACCTGGCCGGCCCCGGCAACCCGTATGGGCCGTCTACTTCCTGGTGGCCCGGCGGCATCTGAGCCCAGTTGCTGCTTGCCGAAAGTCTGCATTTGGCGCGGAATATTGAACGGTCATTCATTTACGGTTGGGGCGCAATGGGGCACGTCTCTGTTCGCATGCGCCACACTTTGTGAATGCCGCACACGGCGCACTTGTCAAAGAGCTTCTATCCGAGGGCACGGAATGCAAGTTTAACGCAACCAGGTGTAGCCAAGGCTGGCTCACCGCTTGCATAAAGCGCTAGGCTAAGCAGGAACCAGAGCAACTTTCTAGAAAGGAGTGACAGATGTCGGAGAAGCTTTTCGAGGCCCTAATCCAAGCCGTGATCGACGGGGAAGAAGAAGAAGCTGAAGCGCTGGTCAGACAGGCCCTGGAGCAAGGTGTCGATCCGCTGGCGTGCATCAACGAAGGCCTGATGAAAGGCATCGAAGAAGTCGGCGATCTCTTTTCGAACGGAACCTATTTTTTGCCCGAGTTGATCCAGGGTGCGGGCGCCATGAAGGCGGCCTTGGAAATCCTCGAGCCAGAGCTGGTTGGCAAGGAGCAGAGGGAAGTGGTCGGCACGGTCGTGCTGGGTACCGTCGCCGGCGATCAACACGAAATCGGCAAGACGCTGGTGGGAACCATGCTGACGGCCAACGGCTTCAAGGTCATCGATATCGGGGTCGACCAGAAAGCGGACGATTTCGTCGCTGCGATCGAAGAGTCCGGTGCCAATATCGTTGGCGCTTCGGCGCTGCTCACGACGACTCTGCTGGAGCTCAAGCGACTGATCGATTCGATCGCAGAGGCCGGGCTGGCTGAAAAGGTCAAAGTGATGATCGGCGGAGCCCCCGTCACCCAGGATTTTGCCAAAGAAATCGGCGCCGACGGCTACGCGGATGATGCGATCGCCGCGGTCGCTGTGGCCCGCAAGATGGTCGGTGCGGCAGCGTAGGGAAAATTGAAAATGGCCACCGAGCGTCACGTGATCGAACCCATCACGACATCCCGTCAGCTGCGCTTCCTCGAGGAGGCGCAGCTCGACACGCTACGCGAAGCCACACTCGACATCCTCGAAAACGTGGGCGTGCGATTCGACTCCGAAAAGGCGCTGGTGATCTTTGCCGAACACGGCGCGAACGTCGATCGCAGTTCCCAGATCGTCAAGCTCCCGCGCGATCTGGTGCTCAAGGCCATGGCTAACGTGCCGCGCCGTTTCACCCTGGGCGCGCGCGATCCCGATCTGGACCTGCCCTTGAAAGAAGGTGTCACCTACTTCACCAACGACGGCTGCGGCCACAACGTCGTCGATTTCGAGACGGGTGAACAACGCGCTTCGGCCCTGGCCGACGTTGCCATGATGGCTCGCATCAACGACTACCTGCCCTCCATGTCCTTCTGCTGGACGATGGTCAGTGCGCAGGACTGCGGAGCAACCGCCCCGCTGTACGAGATGGATGCCGCTTGGAAGAACAACACCAAGCACTACCAGAGCGTGACGATGATGGGGGAGAAGCTCTGCCGTTACGGCGTCGAGATGGCGACCGCGTTGCGGGGCAGTCTGGAGGAGGTCAAGCGCCGCCCACCGATGTCGCTGATTTGCTGCACGATCGCGCCGCTCGTGCAGGACAAAGACGCACTCGAGGGAGCAATGGTTCTGGCCGAGGCGGGCATCCCGGTCGTCATCATGTCCATGCCCACCATGGGCACGACGGCACCGGCCACCTTCGCGGGAGCACTCGCCCTGGCGGACGCAGAAGTGATCAGCGGCACCGTGCTCATGCAGCTGGCGACCCCCGGCGCGCGGGTGTTCCACTGCATCCTGCACGCCTGGGCCGATCCCCGCACGGGAGGCTACGTCGGCTACCCGTTGGATGCGCGGACCCGCTTCGCGCCCGTGGAGATTGCCCACCATTGGGGCATGCCCTCCCTGGGCGGCGCCTGCGGCACGGAAAGCGCTGAGGTAGCGAGCTGGCAGGCGGCAGCCGAAGTGGCCACCGATCCGCTGCTGGTGAGTATGGCGAGCGCCGAGATCGTCACCGGGCTTGGGCTGCGGGCGACCTACACCCTGCTCTATCCCGAAGCCATCATCCTCGACAGCGATCTCTACAACCAAGCCCGCTACTCGCATCTCGACATGGAGATCAGCCCCGAAACCCTGGCTGTTGACGTCAGCGCCAAGGTCGGAGCCGGCGGACACTTCCTGGGCGAGAAGCACACCCGCAAATACATGCGCGATGCGCTGGTGCGCAGCAATTGCCAGGAGCTGGATGCCGCCGGCCAGTACAGGGACCCGGTGGAAGTGGCTCGGGAGAAGGTGCGTTGGATCCTGGAGAACCACCACCCGGAACCGCCGGCCCCGGAGGTACAGAAGGAACTCGATCGGATTCTGGCAGCCGCAGATAAAGAGCTGAAGGGGTAGGCGCTGAGCCCATCCACGTCGGGCTGTCCGAGATCGACGGAAGCCCCGTCTTCGCCAAGTTGGATCGCGCGCAACGCGCGTCGCCCAGCATGTGTGCACTGCAGTGAACAGTTATCCGGCCCGAAATATTCGATCCAGGGCTGGAAAGGGGGAAGAAGATGGCTTTGAAGACAAGAGATGACTATCTCGCCTCGCTTAAGAAGATGCGGCCCAATGTCTACAAATTCGGCGAGTTGATCGAAGACGTCACCACCCACCCGGCGACACGTCGCGCAGTGGAAAGCCATTGTCTCGCCTACGACGCAGCAAACGACCCCGAGCTGGAAGACATCTACACGACCACCTCGATGTTCAGCGGTGAGAAGATCCTTCGCTGGAACTCGATGATGCAGAGCGCCGAAGCCCTGATCGGCAACATGCACGTCAAGAGACAGAACTACCGCCGCTCGGGTACCTGCACCGGCGCCGTCTGTGTCGGGTGGAACGCGCAGAATACGCTTTGGGCCGTGACCCAGGAGTTGGACGAGGAGTTTGGCACCGACTACCAGGCTCGTCTGAAAAATTGGATCATCGACGCCCAGGAGAGGGGCATCACCGTTGCCGGGGCGTTGACCGACGCCAAGGGCAACCGCGGGCTCAAGCCCTCGCAGCAGCCCGACCCCTTCACCATCGTTCGCATCAAAGAAAAAAGGGATGACGGCGTCGTCATCTCCGGCGCCAAGGCAATGATCTGCGGGACGGCGTCTTCGAACGAGGTCTTCATCCTCCCCGGCACCGCCTATGGTCCCGACGACGAAGATTGCGCGCTGGCTTGCGTAGTCCCCCGCGACATCGAGGGCTTGACCATCGTGGAGGCGAGAGGCCCGAGCGATGGTCGCGACTTGAATACCCCCTCCGGATACGAAGTCCCGGAAACTGGCGTCACCCAGGGTTGGCTCTTGTTCGAAGACGTATTCGTGCCCAACGAGCGTGTGTTTCTCTGCGGAGAGGCCCAGTATACGGGCAAGGTCGTGGGTTATTTCTCCGCCAATTACCGCGCCTGCATCGGCGCTTGCGTGACCGGCCAGGGCGACGTCATGGTCGGTGCGGCCACTGCGATGGCGAGGGCCAACGGCCTTTCCGCGAAGCCGTTCATGGGCAAACTCGTCGACATGTCGGTCAAGAACCAGACGACCTTCGGCATGGGTGCGGGGGCTTGTGCACTCGGAAAATCGCACCCGTCGGGTTCCTATTTTGCCGACGAGCTGACCGCTCACTCCAACAAGGTGCTGGTGGCCACCCTACCCTACGAAGTGAAGCGGCAGGCGCAGGACATCAGCGGCGGTATCGTCGAAACGGGCTGCATGCCCTCCCACGAAGACTTCACCAACGACAAATACGGCGAGCTTCTACAACGCTGCCTCAAAGCCGGAGAGTGTTCGTCAGAGAGCCGATTCAAGCTGGCCCGCCTGACCGAGTGGCTCACCATCGGCGGTGGTGTTCCCGGCTGCATGCACGGTGGAGGGTCACCCGACGGTGCGAAGCTGGTCGTGCGCTTCAAGACCCCTTTTGAAGAATATGTTGGCTATGCCCAGAAGATCATGGGCATCGACGAAAAAATCTCCGAACCCGCACCTGCAAAAAAGAAAGACTAGGAGCTTGACCCAAGACTGTCGCGGTAAGCTGGCAAGGCGCTCGATTGAGCCCTAGCAGCGCTAGGGCGATTGAGAGCAACGCAGCCAGCGGTGATGCAGCGGCGTTCGGCCGGCGCGACAGTCTTGGGTCAGGCTCCTAGGTAACGAGAGCGATCTCGGCGGCACTGCCACGGCTGCAACCGCAGCCTTCATTCGTGGCTGGGCTCACGATTGCTCGTTTGCCGCCGCCGTGATCCACGAGACGATCTCTGAAGCGGGTGCGATGCGTCCGCTCACTTTGACCTCCTCGTCGATGACCAGGGACGGAGTCATCATCACGCCGTACTTCGTGATGTCTTCGAGGCTTTCGACCTTCTCGAGTTCCACAGCGACACCCGAGGCGGCGACTGCCTTCTCGGCTTCCGCGTAGAGCTTCTCACATTTTCGGCAACCCGTTCCCAGGATCTTGATTTTCATATCTATACTCCCTTGACGGGATCGCCACCCGGGGTGGCCACCCGTTTTCATGTTCTCTCTGTCAACTCGCTAGAAAAACGCGCCGTAGGTCATCCCCGCAATGGTCGAGAGCACGACCACCAGCCCCACGAACACGAGTGTCTTCTTCGTCCCCATGACGCTGCGGATGACCAGCATGTTGGGCAGCGACAGGGCCGGGCCGGCGAGCAGCAGCGCGAGCGCTGGCCCCTTGCCCATTCCTGATTTGATGAGCCCCTCGAGAATCGGCACCTCGGTGAGCGTGGCGAAATACATGAACGCACCGACGAACGACGCGAAGAAGTTTGCGAGCAGGGAGTTCCCGCCCACGGCCTTTTCGATCCACGCGTTGGGGATGATGCCACTTGCAGAATCACCGGGACCGCCGAGCAAGAATCCCGCCACGAGCACTCCCCCGAGCAGCAGCGGCAGGATCTGCTTGGCGAATGTCCAGCTCGAATCAACCCAGAAACTCAGCTCGTCTCGCTTGAACCAGGCGAGGATGCTGCCGATCAGCACGACCCCAAAGACACCCGTGACGATCCATTTTGCGGAGTAGATGGCCGCCCACACGCCAGCCTCGGCATTTCGCGGCTCGCCCCAATTCGCGAAGACAAGGATGCCGATCATGGCCGCAAAGTAGAGCCCGTCCTGCCACAGAGGGCGCTCACTCTGATCGTCCGGCATCACAATCGGGCCTTCTGCTTGCCGCGCGGATTCCTCCTTGCGAAAGATGAGATGCATGAGCAGGCCGATGACGACGGCGAACAAGATCGCGCCGACCGCCCGGGCGATGCCGAGCTCGGGGCCGAGGATGCGAGCAGTGAGGATGATGGCGAGGACGTTGATCGCCGGGCCTGAATACAGAAACGCCGTGGCGGGGCCGAGCCCCGCGCCGCGCTTGTGGATGCTCGCAAACAGCGGCAAGACCGTGCAGGAGCACACGGCCAGGATGGTCCCGGAGACCGCAGACACAGGATAGGCGACGAGCTTCTTCGCCTGGGGCCCGAGGTATTTCATCACCGCGCCCTGGCTCACGAACACGCTGATCGCTCCGGCGATGAAGAACGCCGGGACGAGGCAGAGCAGGACGTGTTCTTGCGCGTACCACTTCACGAGCGACAGGCTCGCGTGTATGGGGCCCCAGAGGGGATCTCCGCCGAGGGGCAAGAACCAGCAGGCCGCGAAGGCTGCCAGGATCAGCGTGAGCTTCGTTCGCTCTTTCATCCCAGGATTCCGCATTCACGGTGGCTACAGAGCCGGAGTGACTCAGAGCAGAGCGAGACGCTGCTCATGCCCGCTCCTGCAAGACCTGGGTGGCGCACGCGAAGAATTTCATCACGCAGGGGGTGAGCAGCGTGTAATACACGACGTTCCCCTCGCGGCGGTCGAGCACGATGCCGTGGGCTCGGAGCAACGCCAGATGCTTCGAGATGGTCGAGGGATCCGAACCCACGAGGGCGGTCAGTTCGCCAACCGAACACTCCCCTCGCGACAGCCGATCGATGATCTGGAGCCGGGATTCGTTCGCGAGCACCTTGAGCACTCGTGCCTGCTGGCGGAAGATGTCGTCGCTCTTACCGGCCACGGGTACCTCCAATAGATTCCTGAAAGTATATGGCGACTTGGCCATATTATCAATCACATGGCCTACAGCGGTCTCCAGATAATGGACTTGAGCCTGGGGCCTGAAGCGCCGATGACGCCAATATGGAGATCC
>JAFDAW010000145.1 GCA_019313605.1 Deltaproteobacteria bacterium | reverse complement strand
GATCCGCAGTGGTTGTCTTGCCCGCTCCCGAACCGCCCTCGATGGCCGTGATCTTTCCGGCGGGAACCGAAAACGAGAGGCCGTCGAGCACGACCGCATCTTCGTAGGCGATCCGCACGTCTCGGACTTCGAGGCCTTCCGTCAAGGTCGGCGTGGCCCCGGTGGTCATCGTTTCCGCGTCGGCGGCGGCGGCATCGATCATCTCACGCATCGACCAGAGTGCACTCGACTCAGATATCGACTGCTGGTAGCGGCGTTGCATCTTGTTGGAGCTGGTATTCGTCTTGACGAAGAGGAAGATAAGCAGAGCCATTTCTGCTGCGGGAGCTTCAAGCAACCCGATGAAGTAGAGCATGATGCAAACGAACGTGATGAGAACCGGCTCCTGAATCGAGCGGAGCGCTTCGCGACTGAAGACGCGCTTGCGGAGCGCTTTGTTGAGTTGAACCGTGTCGTTTTCGAGCAGCGGTTCGATGAGGGATTCCCGCCCGGTCGCCTTGAGCAATTTCACCGCTTGAAGACTGTCGGTCACCTGGGTGAGCAGGGATTTCAGGAACAGGGTCTGTTTTACGCCCGCTTTACCGGACATGCTAACCAGCGCGTGAAGCCCGCCGAGGCTCACGAGTGCGGCGGCCGCGGCGCCGATCGTAATCGGAATCGAGATCGTAAAGGCCAGCCCGAGGTAGACGAAGCACTCGATCAAATGCCCGCAAACCATGGCCATATGCTCGTAGCTCGTCGAGGCGCGCTGGGCTTCGGTGGCGAGCGCATTTGCGGCGCCGCCGGTGCGCAGTCGCGTGAAATGGCTCCAGCGTGCGGACATCAGCGCCTGCAGCATTTCCAGTCGCAAGTTGGTGGCGATGTGGGCGACCGTGTAACCGACCTGGCGTTTCGCAAAAAGCGTGACGCCTCCCTTCAGCCAGAAGAGAAGGACGATGATCGGCAACAGCGAAGACATCGATCGTTCGAGCCCGATGGTTTCGAGTGCGTTTTGGACGGTGGCATCGAGAGCCGATCCTTCGCGGGTTTCCGCGTCCGACGATTCTCCCAGCGCCATCTGAATGACGGGCAGCGCGGCCGAGAGTCCGATGCCGTCGAGTGCGCCCGCGAGCACGATACAAAGCAGCACCAGCAGGCTTTGCGCGCGGTATCGGCTGGCGAAATAGCGGAGAATTCTCACCGTTGGCTCTATAGCTTATTCGCCCCGGCGGATCGCGAGACGGCCTCCCCCCGGGGTTGAGAGCGCTCGCTCAATCTGAATTCACCCCCCGACCTCACGCTGGAACTGCGCCGGCCGTGGTTCCTAGCTACCCGATCTGGAACCGACCGGTCGGTCCGTCGACCTCGTGGCATCCGGGTGGTTGTCGGGTTGCAAGAAGTGTCCGCGCACGGCGGCGAGATCTTCGGGCGAATCGATTTCCGCCCACCAAAGCCCTTCGATCGATGTGGTTTGGACTTCGATCTTCTGGGCCAGTTCGTTTACGACGGAGAGGTACCAGTTGCTCAACGACTCCGGCCGGCGCATCGCGAGATCCAGTGCATCCGTGTAGGTCTGCACACCGGTTCCTTGAAATCGGAGCATTCCGATCGACTCGCCATCGACGGTGTGGAGCGGAAGCTGCTTGCCGATTGCAGCCAGCCGACGGTCGGCGTCGAGCGTGACTTTCATGTCGTCCGCATCGTACTCGGGTTTTCGATCGACCGTGACGGCGATCGGCGCCTCTGGGGCTTCGAGAACCTGACGCAATAGATCGTCTTCGAAGAGTGTGTCTCCGTTCAACAGGATGAAATCGTCAGTCATTACGACGCGCGCGACCCAACAGGTCGCGAGGTTGTCGGTGATTGCATAGAAGGGGTTGTAGAGCGTCGTGACTTCCATTTCGCCGAAGCTCGCAACCGCCAGGTCGTGATCTACGTGTTCGGCTCCGAAACCGACGAGTACAGTGGTATGCTCGATCCCACAGCGGGCGAGAGCCCCGAGTTGGAAATCCAACACCGATTGATCATCGCCGACGTCCAGCAGGCATTTCGGCCTCGTTGCCGTCAACGGCAGCAAGCGTTTGCCCTGTCCTGCACTGAGTACGATCGCTCTCATGGGGTTCAGCTGCCTCTCTAAAGCAGGTCATTGCCTCTGGCCACTCCGGAGGCCTAGGATTTCGCGCATATGGGGGAGAGCCCGAACTGTAGTCCAGGTCCGTCGGCGGTAAAAGCCGGGCGTCCCCCGCGGGCGACCTCGCCGCACGGATCCCATGTGGCGTCCGCTCTGCCGGTTCACCGCCGTCCGGGTTTGACCCTGTATCGACTCATCGCCAAAGAGGCGCTCACTCCGACGCTCTTCGCGCTCTTCGGCCTCACGGCAGTCGTACTCACCCAGAACCTGCTCGGGCTCTCGGATCTCTTCGTCAACCGCGGGCTGAGCGGAGGAACCGTCAGCTTGATCGCCTTTTACCAGGCGGTGCCGACGGCGGCGCTGATGCTTCCGTTCTCCGTCCTGATGGGTTGCCTGGTGGCGCTCGGTCGCATGGGCGCCGATCTCGAGATCCTCGCCCTCGAGGCCTCGGGTGTCACGGCCGCGCGGTTGGTGTGGCCTTTCGTCGCATTTGCGAGCGCGATGACCGTGGTGTCAGCCGGACTCTCGATGTCCGTCGCGCCCTGGACCAGTCGCTCACTCGATCAGGTGTTCGTCGAGATCTCGATCGAAAAGCCCTGGTCGCAAATACAGCAGGGGATCGTGACCCGCTTTGGCGATTGGAGGCTCGAAGCGCGGGAGGTCAATGCGCGGGGTGACCGCATGAGCGGGATCTTGCTGTGGATGCCCGACGTCGGTCAGACGATCTTCGCCCGTCACGGCCGGATCGATACGCAAGAAAATGGTGTCACGGAGATCTCACTTCAAGACGGGCGCGTCGTTCTGTCCTCGGACGATGGGCCGAAGACGCTCACGTTCGATGAACTCTCGACGAACCTGCCCGAGAGCAGCGAAATCCTGCGCACCGTCGAGGATAAGCTGCCTGGACTTTCACTCGCGGAACTCTCTGAGCGCGCCCGCACGTTCGTGCCCCTCAACAAACGACAGCTCTCGAGGGCGATGATCGAATTGCACCGTCGGTTCTCGATGCCGTTCGCGACGCTGATCTTTGGTTTTCTCGCAGTCCCCATCTTTCTATTTCGAAGCAACTTCTCCAGAGCTGCGGGCGGCGTGCTCGGTCTGTTGTGCACGATTTCCTACTACGGTCTGATTCAACTCGGGGAAGGTTTGGCTCAGAGCGGGCTGATCGGCATCGTGGCAGCGGTCTGGTTGCCCAATGCGGTCTTGCTGTTGCTCGCGGGTGGGTTGCTCGTGCGCGCCCGGCGAGAAGGTGTTCTCGGCCGTTCCTTCGATCGGCCGCAACATCGCAACAGCCGAGCGGCGAACCCCAAGGCCCGCGAGCGGAGCCCTCGGCGCTATCCGCTACCGCGTTATATCGCTGGCCGATTCATCCGCCTGGCGCTGCTTTCTTTCGCGATCCTGGTGGTCGCATACCTGCTGATCGACATCATGGATCGGCTCTCGTGGTTCAGCCAATACCGCGCAACCGGAATCGAGGTGCTGCGTTTCTACGGTGCACGGGTGGTATTGCTGGCTTCGCGCGTGATTCCGATGGCCCTTCTGGTCGCGACGGCGTTGACCGTCAGCTTGCTCGCCGTCGAAGGGGAGCTGATCGGCATGCGGGCTTGCGGCATTCCCGCTCCGAGCGCGCTGCTCCCGGTTCTTTTCATCTCGGCCATGGTTGTTCCGGGGGATGCGATTCTCAACAATGTGTTGGTGCCGCGGGCAAATGCGCTCGCAGACGAACTCAAGCGCTCTGAAATCAAGGGCAAATACGCTCAGCAGATCGAGGAGCGGCGCAAAAACGCCGTCTGGTATCGGTTGGGAAACAAGGTCCTCGAGGCGGATCGTTTCGATCCCGATCGAGGATCGGCATGGGATCTGTCGATCTACGAGATTGGCGAAGACCGCCTACCGATCAAGCGGATCGATGCGAGTTCGGCGCGTCACGTCGGGAACGGCTGGTGGCTCTTGAGGGATCCGGTTCGAATCGACGTTTCCGAGGGCAAGGTGCGCGAGATGCCTCCCCCCAATTTCGTCAATCTGGGGGAGGCGCTTCCCGCCGAGGTCGACACGATGCATCTCAGTGTCGGCGACCTGCTCGGGCTGATCGAAGAAGCGGAGAACGACAATGTGGACCCCAGGCCCCTGAAGGTCGACTATCACGTCAAGCTCGCCCAGCCGATGGCTTGCATCGTGCTCCCGGCGCTGCTGCTCTTTTTTGCGGTCGGGGGCCCGCCGTTTCCCGGCCCCGCACAGACGCTGTTGCTGAGCGCCGTCGTCGGGATTGGTTACATCCTGTTGACGGGAGTTTCGCGATCACTGGGTTACGGGGGAGCGGTGCCTCCATCGATCGGCGGATGGGGGCCGATCCTGCTCTTTCTGGGTGTCGCTGGGTTCTTTGGGGTGCGGCTCTGGCGTCGACTCTAGCCCGCATTATTCATGAAACTCTCTGCTGCGGACGCAGATCGCACCGGATCTTCGCGACCTCCTCCCTCCGGCCGCCTCGACGGGCTTCAGGTACACCTTCGGCGACCTCCAGTCCGGGGGCCGCAAATCTCCGGAACGCTCTGCGCCCTCGCGACGAGGGATCATGAATAATGCGGGCTAGCGGGCGCTCAGGAGCGTCTTGTTCGAACGACGTAGTTGCCGCGCTTCTCGTCGTAGTCGAGATCGATCGCGCCGGCTTTTTCAGCGGCTTCGAGCGCTTCTGCGAAGCTTTGATGGCCGAAATACTCCTCGTTGAAGCCCGGAAACACGCGCCGGATCGTCTGTTTCACCATCGAGCCCCAGACGGTGTCGTAATCCCGTTCCAGTGAGCGGACGATTTCGACGATCTTTTCCGTGGCATCCTGGCGCTTGGCGGCGGCCGGGGTCGCCTTCTTCGTCGGCGCCTTCTTCGGTTTTTCGGACTTCTCGGCGACGCGAATCAGATCGTCGTAGTAGATGAATTCGTCACTGCTTCCGATCAGCAGATCCGATGTGGAGCTCTTGACCCCGCAGCCGATCACCTGACGGTCGTTTTCCTTTAGTTTGGCGGCGAGAGGAGAGAAGTCGCTGTCGCCCGAGATCAGCGCGAAGGTGTCGATGTGCGGCTTCTGGTAACAGAGGTCGAGCGCATCGACGACCATATGGATGTCGGCGCTGTTCTTTCCGCTCGCCTTGGTCTGCGGAATGTCGACCATCACTACACCGTGCCCGTGAAATTCGCGGACTGCGGGCCGGTAGCTGGTCCAGTCGCAATAGGCGCGCTTGTAGACGATCCGACCCTTTTCGAGCAGGCGGCGCAACACCAGGTCGATCTTGAAGTTGCCCTTGCGCATCTGGCGAACGCCAATCGCAAGATTCTCGTAGTCGATGAATACCGCGATCAGTCTTTCGTCGGCCATGGTTACGTCATCCCGCGGAGCCGTTTTCCGACTCGTCAACCTCTTCGGGTTCGTCGGTCACAAATCCGTAGCCTTCCAGATCGTCGCGCGTGGCGACCGACTCGTGCCCCGGCGCCTCTTTGCGGACTTCGCGCTTCTCCCGCTTCATCGCCTGCTTTTCCGACTTCTTGACTTCTCGCTGTCGCTTGAGAACCGCCGTCCGGCTCCGTTTTCTGGCCATACAAACTTCCCATTTGGTCTTTACCGCTGGAGGGAGCGGCTTGATTGGAGGCGCCAATCGGGTCGAGGCGCCTGCGTATCCTACACGGCTTGAGTGATCCGCGCATTTACTGACTTGGAATCGGCCCAAGTTTTAGCCGTCGGCGGGATCTCGGAGCAGGGGGGCGGGGGCGGGTTCGCCGGCCTTTCGGGCCCGCCGGACTTCTCTGACGAGCTCGAGTGCGCGCTTGATGAAGAGGGTGCCGATCAAGACGTTCAGGATCAGGAAAACGGAATTGACCGCGAACGCATAGGCGATCAGCTCGTCGCGCTCCCCAAACTCGGAAAACAGGCCGGCCCAGGCGAGTTCTCGGGTGCCGAAATTTCCGAGACTCGGGATCACGAGAGCCAGATAGAGGAGCGGGATGCGGGCGGCGAGGGCCGTCCACGCGATATCGACCCCGAACGCTCGGGATGCGAGGCCCTGGATCACGACGTCGAAGATCGTAAAGGCCAGGAAGCCGAAGAAGAACGGTCGAATCTCGCGAAGCGGAAATCGCTCGAGCCAGTTTCGGACCCGCTTGGCTCCGGGAATCCGGGTCGAACCCGTCGCCGAGATCCGGACACCGACCGCCAGCGCGAGGACGACCAACCAGGTGAATCCGGCCGCTACGAATACGTCGCGATTCGAGTCGAAGTTGCCCGGCAGGAAGGGGAGTGCCACTGTCACCTGGAGTGCGAGCACCAGAAAATGGCAGATCGCTGGAACCAGGGCTGCCGCGAGGACAGCCTCGAGCCTTCCGCCGGTGAGTTCCCGCAGGCCGAGAAAGAAAGCGCCGTCCGAGAGTGGATTGCTGACGGCCCGGAGCAATTCCGAGCCGCCGCGAATCGCGATGATCGAATGGACGGGAACATGCGCGACGAAGCGTCGCAGCGCCGCCGCTTGCAGCAGCGCCCAGACGACGAAGAATGCGGCCCGGTCGGCGGTTGTGTACGCGAGAAAGAGCGGCAGATTCGCCCGCTCGGTCGCAGCGCGCAGACGTTCCCAGTCGGTCGCTACGTTGAACACGTAGAAGAGTAATCCAGCTGACACGATCCAGGGTAGGATGTGCTTCCATCGCATTCGGCTGGATTTGGCCATTCGTCCTCTGCAGTGCCGCGGTCGTGTCGGGGATCGCCGAGCGGGACGCTACAGGCTATCGAAGAGCAGCAATATCACCAGCGTCGGATTTGCCATTTGCCGCAGTCGAATACTTTGCGATAGTATACCCCTTAACGGAGGTCGATCGGCCTCCCTCCAAGCTGCGTTTTGGCAGGGATAAAAG
>JAFDAW010000144.1 GCA_019313605.1 Deltaproteobacteria bacterium | reverse complement strand
TCCTGCGGACCACCGAGTGCGGGTGTACTCCATAGGAGAAATGCCATCGTTGCAAGAAATGCGATTCGCTTCATTGTAGAACCTCTCGATCAGGGACAAGCGATCGTCCCGGCTGTCGTTCCCGACGGGCCCGGCACGGTGCCGAAGCTGGACGTGAAGAAGCCGAAATCGCCGAAGCCCACGGTGCCGTCGTTGTCGTAGTCGGCGTCGCAGAGGTTTCCGCAATCGTCTGCGTCGGTGTCATCCTGCACCGGATTGGGTACTTCCGAGCAGTTGTCGATGTGGTCGTCAACTCCGTCTAAGTCGAGGCATCCATCGGGGCATGAATTTCCGCCAAGTGCCGGTCCTGCACATACGAGCAGACCGATCGTTGCCATCGTCGCGAGCTTCTTCATGATGGATCCTTCTCGATCACAGATGGCTGACGCCATCGAGCGCCTCTCCATTGGAAAGATTCGGTGGCGGGAGTGCGCGGTGAATAGATCGGAGCGGCCGCCGGGCGAGTGAGAGGAGATGCGGCCGGTGGGGCCGCACGAAACGCCCAACCAGGTGGGTCTCGGCGCCGCCATCTCATGGAAACCATGGGATCGGCTCCTGCGCGAGCGGTTCCAGCCCGACCAAACGGCAGAAACAACTCCTAACACAGTGTATCATGCGGCCCTCCTGTTTAGGCAAACATAAAGTTCAACCGCTCGAGATCGGCCTTTCGCAGCCGGACCGCACTGCGGTGATGCGGAGTGAGATCGCCGCTATGTTGTCGGTCTAATTGTGTTTTGTCAGAGAGCCCACGAGGAGCCTCAGTGATCGACCTCTACACCGCATCGACCCCGAACGGTCACAAAGCCTCGTGCGCGCTCGAAGAACTCGAGATTCCGTACGAGGTCCACGCGATCGATCTCTCTTCTCTGGAGCAGAAGAAACCGGACTTCTTGCGCCTCAACCCCAACGGTCGGATCCCGGTGATCGTCGACACCGAAGAAGACGATCTGGTGGTCTTCGAGTCTGGCGCGATCATGGTCTACCTCGCCGAGAAGGCCGGGCGGCTGCTTCCGACGGAGCGACGCGGCCGCGCGCGCGTGATCTCGTGGCTGATGTTCCAGATGGGTGGGGTCGGTCCGATGATGGGGCAGGCGAACGTCTTCTTTCGCTACTTCCCCGAGAAGATTCAGCCCGCGATCGATCGCTACCAGAACGAGTCGCGGCGGCTGTTCGAGGCACTCGACACGCGCCTCGCGGAGAGCGAGTGGCTCGCGGATGATTATTCGATCGCGGACATCGCAAACTGGTGTTGGGTGCGGGGCCACCGCTGGTCGGGGGTGTCGGTGGACGGCCTCGATCACCTGCAGCGCTGGCTCGATGCGCTCAAAGAGAAGCCCGGGCTGAGGCGTGGTGTCGAAGTCCCCGCTCCGGTTCCGAGTATTGTCGACGACGAGGAAGCCACCGCAAAGTTCGCCGAGCGCGCGCGCTCGATGTTGCAGCAGTAGCGGGCTACCCGGATCAGAGTATCGAGTAGCGGTTGCACACCCAGGCGGCGGCGATCGATGTGAGCCAGGTTGCGCCGATCCACGCGGAAAGCAGAGCGGGGCGGCCGTGTCTGCGGACCTCGAAGCGCACGCACCCGAACGTCAGCACCATCAAGCCGAATACCGCCATCTGCCCACCGGTTTCGCGATCGCGCAGCGCGCTGATCAAGGCCGGGGCGACGACCGCGACCAGATGCCCGACTATGACGAGCACGATCGGCAGCAGCGTCAACTCGCGCAACGCGGGCAGGATCCAGCGGTCGACCCAGAGTTCGCCGTGGGGCTCCCGCTCGTCGCTCGGCTCGTTAGGGCTCGACATGAAGCACTCCCTCGTGCGCGGGAAGATAACGGGGAATCTGTGGTCGGTGCGTTATTCGACCCCGTCTTCGAGCGGTGGGCAGGTGCAGATGAGGTGGCGGTCGCCGTAGGCGTTGTCGATCCGGCCGACCGCGGGCCAGAACTTGTGCGCGCGCACCCAGTCGAGTGGATACGCAGCGCGCTCGCGCGAGTAGGCGTGGTCCCAATCGTCGGCCGAGACCTCAGCTGCGGTGTGGGGTGCACCCTTGAGCGGATTGTCGAGGCTATCGAGGCTGCCGTTTTCGATCTCCGCAATCTCGTGGCGGATTTCGATCAGCGCGTCACAGAAGCGATCGAGTTCGGCCTTCGATTCGCACTCCGTCGGCTCGATCATCAGTGTGCCTGGCACCGGAAAGCTCATCGTGGGCGCGTGGAACCCGAAGTCCATCAGCCGCTTGGCGAGGTCTTCGACACCGATCGCAGCCGAAGTCTCGAAATGCCGGCAGTCGATGATGAACTCGTGAGCAACCTGCCCCGTCGCGCCCCGGTAGAGCACGTCGTAATGATCGGAGAGCCGCGCAGCCATGTAGTTGGCGTTGAGGATCGCGACCTTTGTGGCGCGCGTTAGGCCGGCTGCGCCCATCAACGCGATGTAGACCCAACTGATCGGAAGGATGCTCGCGCTGCCGTACGGAGCTGCGGAGACCGCGCCCTCGCCATTGATCGGGTGCCCGGGCAGAAACGCGCGCAGGTGTTCGGCGGACGCGATCGGCCCCATACCCGGCCCGCCACCGCCGTGCGGAATGCAGAAGGTCTTGTGGAGATTCATGTGGCAGACGTCCGCACCGATCACTGCGGGGGAGGTCAGCCCGAGTTGGGCGTTCAGGTTGGCGCCGTCGAGGTAGACCTGGCCGCCGCACTCGTGGATCAGTTCGCAGATTTCCTTCACCCGCTCTTCGAAGACACCGTGGGTCGAGGGATAGGTGAGCATGAGCGCACCGAGCGCGTCGCCGTACTCGTCGGCCCGCGCCCGAAGATCGTCGACGTCGATATTTCCGTCGGCGTCGGTTTTGACCGCCACGCAGCGAAACCCCGCGATCACCGCACTCGCAGCGTTGGTGCCGTGGGCGGATCCCGGGATCA
This sequence comes from Deltaproteobacteria bacterium, assembly GCA_019313605.1. Classification (GTDB taxonomy): domain Bacteria; phylum Myxococcota_A; class UBA9160; order UBA9160; family SMWR01; genus JACZVU01. The sequence continues at coordinate 4,051 of JAFDAW010000144.1, read as the reverse complement.
GGCAGACGTTGCGCTTCAGCTCGCCGCGAGAATCGTGGTAGCGGCGGATTGCGAGCAGGCCCGCGTACTCGCCCTGTGAGCCCGCGTTGGGTTGCAGCGACACCGCGGGCAGCCCCGTGATCTCCGCGAGCCAGATCGCGAGTTCGCCGAGCATCGTCGCGTAGCCGCGCACCTGATCGGCGGGCGCGTAGGGGTGGATGCGGCCAAATTCCGGCCAGGTGATCGGCAGCATCTCGCTCGTGGCGTTGAGCTTCATCGTGCACGAGCCGAGCGGGATCATCGACGTGGTGAGCGAGAGGTCGCGCGCCTGGAGGCGGTGGATGTAGCGAAGCATTTCGTGTTCGGACCGGCAGCGGTGGAAGATGGGATGCGAGAGAAACTCGCTCGTGCGCGTAAACTCGATGGGAAGCGCGAGGTCCGCGCTTTCGACGAGCGCTGCGACGTCGACGTTCGGATTTTCATCCGCCGAGAAGGCCGCGATCAACCGCGCGACGTCGGCCGGCGCGCTGGTCTCGTCGAGTGATACACCGAGGCTTCCATCTCCGAAGTCTCGCAGGTTGAAGCCGCGCTCGAGCGCGGCGGCGAGCACCTGTGCGGATCCCTTCCCGTTGGGGGCAACGCGCAGGGTGTCGAAGTGCGGTCCATCGCCGAGTTTGCAACCGGCCGCTCGAAGTCCGGCCGCCAGGGCCGCGGTGAGGGCGTGGATGCGTCGGGCGATCCGCCGCAGCCCCTCGGGTCCGTGGTAGACGGCGTACATGCTCGCCATGATTGCGAGCAGTACCTGCGCGGTGCAGATGTTGCTGGTCGCCTTGTCGCGACGGATGTGTTGCTCGCGGGTCTGGATGGCGAGCCGGTAGACGGGTTCGCCGTGTGCGTCCATCGATACGCCGACGATGCGGCCCGGGATCCTGCGCACGTTCTCCTGCGTGGTTGCAAGAAAAGCTGCGTGAGGTCCGCCGAAGCCCATCGGGACGCCCAGTCTCTGGGCGGAGCCGATCGCGATGTCCGCTCCGAACTCGCCCGGTGGTACCAGCAATGTGAGGGCGAGCGGATCCGCCGCGACGACCACGATCGCGCCCGCCGCGTGGGCGCGTTCGGCGAGCGCGCGATGGTCTTCGATGCGGCCGTCGGTCGAGGGGTACTGGAGCAGGATTCCGCAGAGATCCTGGGTTTCGAAATCGATCGCATCGACCGAGCCCACCTGGAGTTCGATCCCGAGTGCGTCTGCGCGCGTTCGCAGCACTCCGAGCGTCTGTGGGTGACAGTCCGCCGCCGCAAAGAAGCCGCGCTTGCGGCCTCGTGCGATCGCAACGCACATCCCGAGTGCCTCGGCGGCGGCTGTGGCTTCGTCGAGCAGGGATGCGTTGGCGACCGGCAGGCCCGTGAGGTCTGCGATCATCGTCTGGAAGTTCAGCAGTGCTTCGAGCCGGCCCTGCGAAATTTCGGCCTGGTAGGGGGTGTACTGGGTGTACCAACCGGGGCTTTCGAGAATGTTGCGCTGGATCACCGGCGGAACGACCACATCCGAGTAACCCATCCCGATGCACGACCGGACCACGCGATTTTCAGAGGAGATCTCGCGCAGCCTTTCGAGCAATTGAAACTCGCCGGGCGGCGAGCCTTCGAGACCGCTCAATTCCAGCGGCGCATCGAGGCGGATCGCCGCGGGCACGGTGTTGTCGGCGAGTTCGTCGAGGTCCGCGTAATCGAGGCGCCGGAGCATCTCGGCAATCTCGCCGTCGCTCGGGCCGATGTGGCGGTGCTCGAAGGCGTCGCCCCGTTCGAGTAATGCGGCCGGAGATTCAGCTGGGAGGCGCGTGTTGTTTTCGGCGTTTCGTTCGTCGTTCACCGGGATCTTCCATTTTGAGCCGAGCGCATCCGAACGAATCCGGGGGCCGGGTGGAGGAGCGCGAAGGTCGAGGGCGCGGATCGCATTCTAGCGGCCCGGTCGGCGGGTCTCGAACGAAATTCTTCGAGCGCGGCGTTTTGGCGATTGGAAGGTGCGGCGAGCAGGGTATCGGACGGGCGATTCAGCTACGGGAGAGCCGGCGGAACACATCCTCAGGTGATGCGCCGTCCGAATCACCATCTCCAGTATCAAATCCCTTGACGGCCTGGGCGAGCGCTTCACACACGCCTTCCGGGTTTTCTATGCCCCTCACCCGCAGTTCACGCGGCATGACCTGGGTGATGATGACGGCCATTTGCTCTGGCGTGACCTCACGGGCTGTCAGGCCCGAAGACTTCAGGGCCAGGCGGATCGTGCCGCGAGCCTCGAGATTCTCGAGGTCGGTCTTCTTCAGCAGCGTTTCAGCGACGAATTCGAACAGAGATTCAGACACAAATGGTTCCCCTCACGAGTATCTTCGGACAATTGCCCCGGCTACTCAATATTTTTCAGGCGGGCAGCACGGGGTTTACTCCGGTCTGGCGATCGAGTGGCGCAGGCTAGCGGTTTCTGGCAGCGCGATGGGGGCCTTGGGTTTCAGCAATACGGGATAAATCCGCCTCGGATTCAGCTTCCCTCTTGGATTCAGTCCCTATCATTGACCGGGGGCGGGCTTCGGCGGCCCCAATCCGGCCCGATCGGACCCTTCGGGCGAGATCGTCGCGTCGATTCCCGCGAGATGGTATTGGTCCGAGCGCGCTCGATCACGAGTGGTTGGAGGTGGTATGAGGGTCTTGATCACCGGTTGTTCGACCGGATTTGGCCGCGAGACTGCGATCGAATTGGCTTGCCGAGGTCATGAGGTGGTGGCGACCGCACGTCGACCCGAGACCCTGGCGGATCTCGACGTCGCTTCGAAGCTCGCCCTCGACGTCGACAGCGACGAGTCGGTGAGTGCGGCGGTCGCGCAGGCGGGAGAAGTGGACGCACTGGTGAACAACGCCGGTTGGAGCGCGCACGGTCCGATCGAGAAGGTTCCGCTCCAAGAGGTCCAGCGAATGTTCGAAACCAATTTCTTTGGCGCTGCGCGGATGATCCAGGCCATTGCGCCGAAGATGCGCGCGCGCAAGAGCGGTGTGATCGTGAACGTGTCGTCGATGGCGGGGCGCGTGGCGGCGCCCCTGATGGGTTTTTATTCGGCGAGCAAATTTGCCCTCGAGGGGCTGTCCGAGGCACTGCACCTCGAACTGGGACATTTCGGAATTCGCGTGGTCGTGATCGAACCGGGCTTCGTGAAAACGTCGTTTCGCGAAAACGCGAGCCGCTACGGCTCGGATGACGCGCCTTACGACGAACTTCAGCGCGCATGGGCCGGGTCAGACGAGGCGTTGATCGGAGCAGAGCGGCCCGGCCCGGAAATCGTCGGTGTCGCGATCGCCGACGCCGTCGAGGGGAAGCGGCAAGCGCTGCGCTGGCCGGTCGGAAAGGATGCCGAGCTGGTTCTACAGGCGCGCAGCAATCTGGACGACGCGGCATTCGAAGAGGCGATGCGGGGGATGCTGAAGCTTCAGTGGTAACCTGCCCGCGCAGGCCTGCTGGGTTCACTCGCTACGCGCCACTGGCGGGGCCCAGTTTGCCGGGTCGTTTCGTTTTGTATCGCCGTAGGTTGCCTGGGTTCTATTATTGAGCGGGTCTAGTATGCAGGATCACTTGTGGGTGTAGTGCTGTCGATTTTAGGGGTTTAGGTCGCTGCTCGCGGGTGACAGATCTGGTCGGCTGTATCCAACGAACCCAGTACGGAGTGGCGACTCGTTAAGCTATGTCAGCGCTCTTTCAACCCGTAGGGATTGCCATCGCGGTGGTCTTGTCGGTGTACGCCGCGAATGCCGGTGAGGTCGACTTCTCTTCAGCGCTTCGATCGCTGCTACTCGCTGCCGCTGCGGCGTTCGCGGTCTGGTGTTGCCTGCTGCGGCCGCTGGGTGACGCGCGCAAGGCGGCGCTCGTCACCTCACTCGTAGCGATTCTCTTCTGGTCTTCCAGCTCGTTCGTCTCGGCGGTCGAGAAGATCGCGGGTCACGGCGTTGGCCCTTCCCTGTTGGGGTTGGCACTCCTCTGGCTTCTCGTTCTCCCCCTGCTCGCGCGACGCGTCGCGCGGGCCAGCCG
>JAFDAW010000143.1 GCA_019313605.1 Deltaproteobacteria bacterium | reverse complement strand
CGCCGCGCCCCTCGTTGATCTCGGTCTGTTCGGAGCGCGAGACGATGTCGCGCGGGCCGAGTTCCATCTTCGAGGGTGCATAGGTCGACATGAAGCGATCGCCGTCGGCGTTGATCAGGTAGCCGCCCTCGCCGCGCGCGCCCTCGGTGAGCAGGATGCCGTGCTCGTACAGCCCCGTCGGATGGAACTGCACGAACTCCATGTCCTGCAGCGGAACACCCGCGCGGTAGGCGGCCACGATGCCGTCGCCGGTGTTGGCGGCGGCGTTCGAGGTGATCTTGAACGCCTGGCCGTAGCCCCCGGAGGCAAAGAGCACCGCCTTGGCGCGGAACACCTCGAGCCTTCCGGTCTTGATATCCATGGCCACCACGCCGCGGCAGACACCGTCTTCGATGATCAGCCGGTTCATGTGCCACTCGGAGTAGACCTTGAGCTTGCCGCCCTGCTTGTAGGTCTGTTCGACCAGCGTGTGGAGCAGCGCGTGGCCGGTGCGGTCCGCCGAGAAGCAGGCCCGCAAGAAGCTGTGACCGCCAAACGCGCGCTGGTTGATCTTTTGATCGTCCGTGCGCGAAAACGGGCAGCCCAGATGCTCCATCTCGTAGATGGTGCGGGGCGCGTCGTTGCAGAGAATTTCGATCGAGTCCTGGTCGCCCAGGTAGTCGGCACCCTTTACGGTGTCGTAGATGTGGGCCTCCACCGAATCGCCATCGACATTGCCCAGCGCCGCCGCCACCCCACCCTGAGCCGCGCCGGAGTGGCTGCGGCTCGGGTAGACCTTCGTGACGACCGCCACGTCCAGGTGGCCCACCAACTCCATTGCAGCCCGCAATCCCGCGAGACCGGATCCTACGATTATGACGTCGTGTGAATACATGGCTCCCTGCCTGACAAGCGTCCGCGGCCATGCCTTGCAACTCTCATTCCGTATCGGGGGTGTCGGGCGGATTGTCGGGGTACCGGCTTCAGGGCCGGGGGATACGCGCTGAAGGGCCGTGTTTGTTGGCGAAAATGGGTGTCGGGTACCGAGTAATACGCGATTAGTGCGATCGGATGTGTTCCCGCCCCGGCGATCCGTTCGTTCAATTGGGGCAATACGCCCCGTTTTTCGGGGCAGACTGGAACCAATCCACGCCAGCCGGCGGTGGTAGGGGTGAGGGCATGGGAAGTATCGCGGAATGAGGCAGAACTACCCAGCACCGTCGAGCCATATACATAAGTGATAACTCTCATCTAGAAAAAAAGTTAAGTGAAGTGTAAATTTCGACGATATTAGAGGCCTGTAATCGTTTAAGGTCCATGTGGTTTCGGGCGTGATTGATTATTCCGGGAGGCACCCGAAACACAAGGAGAGGTAATAATGTTTTTTGAAATTGTTTCAGCCTGGATTCATATTCTGTGCGCAGTCGGATTCCTCGGAACGATGTTCGTAGGAACCTTTGTGCTCCTTCCAGTGCTGAGGGCCCATCTCGATTTAGAGCACCGACAACAATTCATCACCAACTTCATCCCGAGAGCAAGAGCCTTTGTCGGTACCTTCGTCAGCTTGCTCGTCCTGTCCGGGATCGCGCAGGCCGTTCTACTCCACGACGCTGGCGAAAAGGGCGGCACGAGGTCGGTTGCCTTCATCCTGCATGTCTTTTTCGCAGTGGTGCCCGTGATGATCTTTCTACTCGCCCCCAAAATTCTCGGTATCTACAGCAAGCAGGGACTTTGCTGTGACCCCGATGCGGAGGAGCCCCCGATCTTCATGGGGGTGATGACCACAAAGGGAGCTCTTCTGCACTACGTCGCGATTTCAGCTGGGTGGACCGCCGTGCTCTGCGGCGTCGTCATGAACTACCTGCGCTGATGAAATAGATTGCCGCCGCCGGGAGCACGGGCGACGATCGAAAGGAAAAATCTCGTGACGCTTCGCCGAGCTGCACTCACCTTCATTCGTGGCATGTGGCTCGTTCTACTCGCGGCGTCCAGTTCTCACGCTTCCAACGGCATGAACATGATCGGCTTCGGGGCCGAGTCTGTTTCGATGGGCGGGGCCGATCTCGCCATCACGGACAGTCCCGCCGCCATGAACATCAATCCGGCGGGGATCAGCCAATGCCAGTCCCCAGAACTCGCCGTTGGGCTGAGCCAGGTGTGGCCCTGGGTCGAGCACAGTGACCGGCTCGGAAACGATCAGGAAGATGAGCTGAACCGCTACCCCATGCCGTTTCTGGCTTATGTGCATCCGATTGGAAAAGTCACCCTCGGAGCTGGGTTGTTCATCCAGGGGGGCATGGGCGCCGAGTACGACGACCTGATCACGCCCGTGTCGGCCATGAAGAACTCCGGCATGCTTCCGCCGGGATTCTTCGATGGCGACTCGGTGCCCGACCGCGACGAGGCGCGCACGCTTGTGATGTTCGCGAAGTTCACGCCGACCGTGGCGTGGCAGATCAATCCGGAGTGGAGTGTCGGGGCGAGCCTGAACGTCGGTTATGCGAGAGCCGACATGAAGCTGTTCCCGGAAACTTCCGTCCTGGCCGACATGGACATGAGTGGCGTGCCGGGCGACAGCACGCGCGACGCCTTCTTCGGATTGAATCTCGAGGACACTTCCGCGTTCGGCTTTGGAGGCCGGGTAGGGTTCCAGTACCGCAAGGGCAACCTGGCGCTGGGTGCAGCCTACTTCACCGAAACGTCGCTGGACCTCGACGACGGCACCCTGACCCTGAATATGTCGGCGCTCGGGCTGGGCAAGGTAAAATACGATGCGAAGATATCGGGTTTTTCGTGGCCTCGTAGGGCGGGCATTGGGGCGGCGTATCGCATCAGTCCCTGGTTCCTGATCGCAGCAGACGTCGACTGGATCAACTGGTCGAGTGCCATCGAACGACTCGAGATCAAGATCAAAAACCCCGGGAACCCCTTGGCGCCAGCGTCGAAGCAAATCCCCTTCGAGATGAACTGGGATGACCAGTGGGTGTTTGCATTGGGTGTCGAGATCACGCCGATCGAAGGCTGGGCGCTACGCCTCGGCTATAACCACGGCGATACACCCATCCCGAACGATTTTCTGAGACCCATGTTTCCCGCCATCGGCGAGGATCACCTCACGGCCGGTCTCGGGTTCAACCGGGGGCGCTGGACTTTCGACATGGGTTTCGAGTACGTGTTGGAGACGTCGAAGACGAACAACAGCCGCGATCCCGCCGTCAACCCGTTCGGCCCCGGTTCCAAGGAGACGCTCTCGCAATTCATGGCGCATTTCATGCTGCGAATCGCCTTCCCGTAGTAGAATCCCTCTACCCAATTGATTGCAGACCGGCCCTGCTGTGGTGCGGCTTCGCCCCTGTTCTGTTCAGCTTGACTGGACGCGTCGCTCGGTTTCGGCCCTTTTCCATTGCGTTGGCCAGCTTGGATGCGCGGTCGCTACTCCGTTCGCGCTCGCGAGGGGTACCGCCATCACTTGCATCCGTGATCTGATCGGTGTAAGCCGTCAGTCGGGTTTGGACTCACTGAGAGTAGGCTCAACCGACCAACGAACTCGTGAAGGGGAGCCCAAATGAAAGTCATCGTCGACCTATGTGTCGTGCCCATGGGTGTGGGGGTCTCCGTCTCGGAGTACGTGGCGGCCTGCGAACGCGTGCTGGAGCAGGCCGGCCTCGAGACCCGCTTGCACGGTTGCGGGACCAACATCGAAGGCGAGTGGGACGAGGTCTTCGGCGCCATCAAGCGTTGCCACGAGGCGGTGCACGAGATGGGCGCGCCGCGCATCACCACCACGATCAGTCTCGGGACGCGCACGGATCGCAATCAGAGCATCGATGATAAGGTGCGCAGCGTGGAAGAGAAGCTGAGCGGGGGTGACACCAAAACTTAGGCGAACGGGAGAGTAGATCATGAGAGCAGCAGTCTTGCACGAGGTGGGTAAACCGCTCGTTGTCGAAGATCTGCAGGTGGACAATCCGGGTCCGCGCGAGGTGCTGGTACGCACCGTCGCAGCCGGGGTCTGCCACAGTGATTATCACTACATGAACGGAAGCTGGGCGGGCGGTCTGCCGGTTGCGTTGGGTCACGAGGCGAGTGGAATCGTGGAAAAGGTCGGGCGGGATGTGACCTACCTCGCGCCCGGAGACCACGTCATCAGTTGTCTTTCGGTCTTTTGTGGGAATTGTCGCAATTGCCTCGCCGGGAAACCGTACACCTGCGACGACACCGATTCGCTCGAACGGCAGGCGGGAGAGCAGCCGCGGCTGTCTCTGAACGGCCGGGCCGTCCGCCAAGGGTTCGGCCTCGCTGCTTTTGCAGAGCGGATGCTCTTGCACGAAAACGCCCTGGTCAAGATCCGCTCGGACATGCCGTTGGATCGCGCGGCTCTGATCGGCTGTGCGGTGACCACGGGCGTTGGCGCTGTCATCCACACGTCGGCTATCGAACCCGGTAGCACCGTGGCCGTGATCGGTTGTGGCGGAGTGGGGCTATCGGCAATCGCCGGTGCCGCGCTGGCCGGAGCGAGCCGAATCATTGCGATCGATATCCACGACCACAAACTCGAACTCGCCAAACAGTTTGGAGCCACCGAGGGAGTCAACGCCTCGGACGCCGACCCGGTCGAGGTTGTGCTCGAAATGACGGGCGGCGGGATCGATTATTCGTTTGAAGCACTCGGCCTCAAGAAGACCTGCGAACAGGCGTTTGCAATGATTCGTCCGTCGGGAACCGCGTGTGTGATCGGTATGGTTCCCCAGGGCGAAATGCTCGAAATCGACGCGGCCGCTCTGATCGACGATCGTCGGCTGATCGGTTCCGACATGGGTTCGAACGCATTTCGCATCGACATCCCCAATTTCGTCGACTTCTATCTGAACGGCAAACTCAATCTCGACGCGATGATCTCGCAGCGTGTTCCCCTGGAGAGGATCAACGAAGCCTATGCGGACATGCTGGCAGGGAACGTGGCGCGCACTGTGATCACATTCGATGGAAGTGCATAGGCGGTTCCCATGAGCGTGTTCTCCAGGAGGGCCTGACTCCTGGAGTAAGGGCCATTCAATCCAGCGCGAGCCCCCAGCAGTAGAACAACACCACGAATGCGATGCTTCCAAAGATCCACTGGACGAGAGGTCTCGGCGGACGCGGCATCGCGAAGCCAGCCGGAACCCCCAGGGCCCCGCCCACCAGCAACCCGAACAGGTGTGCCCAGAGGTCGACGCGTTCGCCCGTGGTGCCGAGCATGGCCAGCAACGCGAGGCCGGCGCCGACGGGCACCCACCACGGGCGGCCCGTCGATTGCTGCCGCCACCGGCGCGCGACGGCCAGTCCGCTCAACAGGCCAACTGCACCAAAGACCGCGGTCGAAGCGCCGACCGAAGCGTGCTGCGAGCCGTGAAAGAGCGCGTTCAGCAGGTTTCCGCCGGCGCCCGAGAGCAATGCGAGCGCGCAGCCGACCCCCGCACCGAGAGAACCGCAGACGGCGCTCAGAAAAAGGGCGCCGAAAAGGGCGTTGGCCAGCACGTGCCCGAGGTCTGCGTGAAGGGTGAGTGCGGTGACCGTACGCCACAACTCGCCCAGCAGGATCTGCTCGGCGTCTGCACTGCCGCGCTCGAACCAGATCACCGCCGGGTCGCGCGGGCCCGTGAGGAAGAAGAAGAGCAGCAGTGCCGCAGAAACGGTGAGCCCCGTGACGGCATCGCCCTTCGCGGGTATTTCCCGCTCGGGTGGTGATGCGCGCTCGCTGTTTTCGCGCTCGTAGGCCGAGATGACATCCGCTGCCCGCTCGGCCTCGTGGAGTGGGACACTCAGGACGAAACCTTCGAGCTCCCGCCGCACGTTTGGCGACAGACCGTCAGAAATGAGCACGAGCGCCCACTCGTCGGCGTGTTTGCGCTGCCGAGTAGTCAAAAGGGAAATGTGTGACGATTCGCGGATGTCTTCTCTCCGTGGATTCCTTCTGTGTCGGCTTTCGGCACCGAAGCGGCTGCTAGTCGCAGTCTAGCTGAGCGATGATCGCCACAAGTGATTGGGGTCGTTCGCTTGGCTGAGAGGAGTTCCTAGAGGCGCAGCGTAGTTGCGACGACTGCGTCGCCCCAAAAGACCGCCAGCGGCCGCGAGACTTCGAAGGATTCCGGCAACACGATGTAGCCGAGGCGCCTGCCTCCGGTCTCCACTCGGGTATTGCTCTCGCCAATCCAGCCGAAGTCACGTGGATCGTCAACGTTCGGAGAAAAGCCCGGTCCGCCCTGTACGAAGGAGAGAGGCGCGGCTCGAAGATCGGTACTGGCGGGTTCGAGGGAGAAGACCAGGATGGGGCCGAAGCGGTAATCCCCAGCCGCTCGTTGGCGAGCGTGAAGATGCGCCTCGAACGCGCGCGAATGCGCGATTTGCATAACGGCCGTGCCAGCACCCGTGCGTGTGTGCTCCAGGACGGCGGGTGTGCTCCGCTGGCTGAGTTCGACGAGCAACGAGAGATCGCGGCGCTCCTCCGCGGTCAGCCGGAGGGACGGCCGTGAGTAGGCGTGGCTCGGGCGGGCCGATCGGTAGCGGTCTACCGATTCGTCGCGTACCGCAGACACGTCCGGCGCCCGGTTCTTCGCGCGCTGGACAGGCGTTGGGGGACGCTGGCTCGCGCGCTGAATCTTTTCCTGTTCTCGGAGAAAATTCGCCCAGGCAATCGGCCGCGGCTTCTTTCCCGAACCGATCGGCGGGACGTCTTCGGGCGCTACTTCAATGGCACCCGCGCAATTCACCTGTTCCCATTTCTTCGCGAGGATGACGCTCCCGTCGCCGCACGCGGCGACGACTCCAGCGTGGGAGAGGGTCGGAGCAGCCATCAGTGCGCCTACCCCGAAAATGAGTAGAGCACTGCGCTCGAATGCAAGCCAGATACGACGCCGCAACAAAAGGAACTCCGGTCAGCTCAGCTAGGAGCGTGACCCAAGACTGTCGCGCCGGCCGAACGCCGCTGCATCACCGCTGGCTGCGTTGCTCTCAATGGCTGCGTTGCTCTCAATCGCCCTAGCGCTGCTAGGGCTCAATCGAGCGCCTTGCCAGCAGCGCGCATCGACGCTCGGACCTTACCGCGACAGTCTTGGGTCAAGCTCCTAGTGGGGCCATTGTGAACCCTCTCCGGTCTGAAAATCAAGTCGGTGTCTGCGAGCTGCGGGTCACGGCCGTATCCGACTTGCCGCTTAGATGCGCATGGTTCCAAAGAGATCGACCTGGGTCTAAATAATCATCCGTGAGTACGGCGTGTTGAAACCTCCGGTTGCACGTGTCGTCGCAGGGGGGGACCATCGGGTCGAGAGCGGGCAAACTGCCC
>JAFDAW010000142.1 GCA_019313605.1 Deltaproteobacteria bacterium | reverse complement strand
CGGCGTCGCCGCGCTGTTGGTGCCCGGGATGCGCGCCTTGCCCTCCCGCGTGAAGAAACTCCCCTGGCGCAGCTTGCTGACGTCGAGGCCGTTGCGGGTGAGCGGGCTCTGGATGGCTTTGGTGTAGATGCTCGAGAGTTTCGACTTCGGGGTGTCGGCGAAGAACTTGGCGGCGGCTTCCGCAGAGATGGGGTACTCGGCGCCAAAGTGGGAGAGCAGCACGAGTTGCGACATCACCGTGCTGGCCGCGGCGTTGGAGCTGCTCGACATCATCCAGTCGAGCCAGGTCCAGAGGTTGCCGTCGTCGCCCTCCTGAATCGGGCGGTAGACGACGTCGTTATCCCCGGGCTGCCAGAACGGAACCTTGTGACCGTCCGAGCGGATGAACGCGTCCGCGACGTGGTGGGTCTTGTACAAGAGTGCGTCGCGCGCCGCGGTGTCGTCGGGGTAGACGTCGGCGAGGGTCTGGAAAAAGGCGAGACCGACCATCAGCTTGCCGACGCTGCCCGGGTTCTGGTTCTGCTCCGCGTTGTGGGCCGCATAGCGCGGTTTCTTGGGGTCCGTGAGGTCCAGCATGGCGATCGCGTAGCCATCGGCGTCCTCGCCGAGAAGCGAAAGGAGCTCGGCGTTGAGCGCGGGGTCCGGAGCCGGGATTTCGAAATCGGGCTGATCGATCAAGCGAAGCTCGATGTCCTCACTCTTGAGCTGCCCTCCGGGCGGGAGCAGTCGCCCCTTGACCTTCCCGGTCTGGGCGAGCCGGTAGGCTTCCAGCCGCAACATGCCCGTCTCCTCGTAGGCGTCGAGCGGATAGCCGAACGCAAGCTGCGGAAGTGCGACGAGCGCAAACGCGCTCAAGACGAGGATCGATGATTTCACGGTTAGGACTCCTTTGGGATTCCGGAGAGATCGACGGTTGCGGAGCTGCGCAGCTCGAGACCCGCATCGAGTTCGCTCAGGTATTGGTTTCGCTGGGCGCTCTTGTTTTCGACGAAGGGTCGAATCTGGAGCAGGGCGAGCTTGCCGTCCTTGAACGCAAATTCGATGTCGGCGGGCTGCAGCTGGCCGTCTTCGTCCCGCAAGGTCGGGAAGCGGGTGACGTCTTTGGACATTTCAATCAACTGTTTGATCTCGCCCGGCTTGAGTACCTCGGACGTTCCGCTGGCGGGCGCCTTCGCGATTCCGCCGCTGAGCGGAACCTGCGTGAAGAGCGGCGCGGTGGCCTGGGCGAGGAACTGCACCTTGCCCGTGCGGATGTCGATCAGCAGGGACTCTGCGGCCTGGCCCTCGACGGCACCTCCGACCCCTTCGTTGACCGCCACGGTCAGGATGTTGGTGTCGCCGGTCTCGACATCAGCGGTGACCATCACGCCCGATTTTTCGGCCTGGAAGCTGAACTGGACGACGACCGCGGGGAAGACGTATTCCGGGTCGGTCATGTTGCCCTGGCGCCAACCGTACGAGCGATCCTCGAAGGGTGATGCCCAAACTCGGTGAATTGACTCGAGAATGTTCTCGTACCCGACGATGTTCGCCAGGGTCAGGTTGAGCCCGGCTCCGGTGAAGCCGGGCAGGTCCTCGACATTGGTGTCGCTGCGGATGAACACGCCGTAGGTGCCGTCGGTGCCGAAGTTCTCGTCGAGCGCCGTGCGCAATTGAGCTTTGAACTGCGGCCCGGGATCGCACGTCTCGATCCAGTGGCGCAGCTTGCCGAGAAACGCTCGCACCGCTTTCTGCTGTTGCTCGGGCTTGCCTTCCAATTGGGCGATCGCGTCGTATTGCGCCTTCATCCACTCGAAGACGGAAGGGCCGCCGGCTTCGATCGGTTGGTCGAGCACCTTCCGGAAGGAAGCGAAGGGGATTACGAAGCCCGGCGGTACGGTGTCGCCAAAGAAGTGTTTGAGTTCCCCGAGATTGGCGCCCTTGGGGCCCGAGGACCGGCCCGAGTCCGTCGCGCGCAAATTGCTGAGCGAGATCATCTCGGCGCGGTCCAGATCGAGTTTCTCGAGGTCGGGTCGAATCACCAACTCGCCGCCCGCCGCCGCGCTTGCGCCGAATACCGCGTCCCAGCGCGGTCCGTCTTCGCTGAGTTGCACGACGCCATTGGGGCTCACCGCGAGGACCGATCGCGTGCCGATGTGCTTGCGCACCGCGGGCAGGATCTCTTCTCCGACGACGACGTTGGGGACGCCGAGGTTGCGCGCGAGCAACTGGACGTGGGACAGCGAGCTGCCTTCCCCGAGCGTGAGGATGCCCGACACCGGCGGCAGCTCGGAGAGGGTTTCGGGCAGCAGGTAGATGCCGTCTCGTTCGTAATCGTCGCCGGTCGCCTCGCGCAGCACACCGCGCGAGAGGCCCGGATTGAGTGCGCGCAGGCCCGCGCCGATCTTGCGGCCGAAGAGTTCGTGCTCGATCCCCGCGAGCTGGTTCGCATCGAGAACCAGACTGTCGATCACGGCGCCGTAGAAGAGCAGGGGGCTGCCGCGCATTCGATCTTGGGTGTAGAGATGCGCGAGCGGCTCGATCTCGGAGAACTTTTCGACGGGGATCGAGAAGTCGAACGCGAGCCATCGAGCCGCCCACTCCGGCGCCCGCGCCAGGTAGCGCAGCGTTTCCCGGTACTCGTCGACGCTCAGTGAAGCGCTCGATGCGGTGCGTTTGACGTTCTCACGCAGCTCGCGTACGTGGCGGCCACTGATGAATCCGGCGCCGTAGAGTGCGTAACCCGTCTGATCGAGCCAGCGCAGGCGCTGCATGCGCGTGCTGGAATTCAGTCCTTTCAGGATCGCGGTGCCCGCGACGTAGGCGTCCCCCTCGATGACGATGCTGCCGCGCAGCAATGCGATCACCCCTTCTGCACTCGTGGATTTCGGGACGCCGGTGCGGAATTCGCTCAGCAGGCGCGCGGCGGTCTCGAAGCGCGCTGCGGGAGTCGCGGCATCGCCGAGCGCTGCGGCTGCATCGCGCAGCTTGCGGTTGGCGTTCGGATCTTTCGTCTCGTCTGCAATGACGAGCAGCGCATCGGAGGCGCCGCGCGGGGCGTAGAGTTCGTCGATCGCCGCGGCGATCTTTTCGTACTCGCCGCTCAGCTCTGCCTTGCCGCTGGTCTTCACGTAGTCGCGAACGCTCTTTGCATCACCCGCGTCCGGCGCGTTGTGAATCTTCGCGCGCAGCTTGGCGAACGACGCGTCTTTGTCGGCGATCACGACCGCGAGTTGGCGAATCTCGGTGGCGGTCGCCGATTTGGACTCGCGCGGGAACCAGCGGACCGCTTCTCGAAACAGCGCGTAACGAGCGGGGCTGAGCCAGACCGGATCCGCGGCCATCGCGAGCAGGATCGCGTTGGCGGAGGCCTCCTCGTCTTCGGCCTGGAACGCACCTCGGTAGGAGCGCGCCCCGCGGAAGATCCAACCGTCGTCCGCCTGCATCAGGAACTTCTCGATCAAGATCTGCTTGAGGGCGTCGAGGTCTGCGTCTTTTCCCGTGAACGCGTCGGCCGGTATGGGCGCGAGCAGGTTGGCGATCGTGTAGCCGTCCGCGCGCATGCCCTGTACCCGCTCGGTCCAGAGGCCGTGCTGAATGCCGCCGCCGCGCTTCGAGCACGCGTAGGCCTTCGGGGGTTGGACGGATCCGTCCGCGCAAAACCAGCGGATCCCCTCGAAGGGTCCCTTCGGAGAGTCCTTCATCTGCTGAACCCACTGCTGGAGTTCACTCGATCCCGCGTTGGCGGATGCCGCGGCGGGAGAAACGGAAAGGCTCACAGCAAGCGGCGCAAGCAGCAGGGAGAGCCACGAGAGGGATCTGGATTGTTCTGACATGCGGCGCAGGATACGGCAAATCCACTCCAAAGGCGTCCAATTTTGGTCATTTGGGCGATCGATCTGCGTCTCGTGATATGGTGCGCTCGGCCGGAGGGGTGCGGTGATGCGAAAGCTCGGCATCGAGCCCGGTGAGGGGCGCTTGTTCTTCTGGGGAGCGGCGGCGCTCGCTCTGGCCGGCTGGGCAGACGTGTCCGTCAAGAACGCTTCGGAGACACTCTTCCTCAAGCGCGGGCCCGGCGTCGATTACCTTCCGCTCGCATTTCTGCTCAACTCGATTCTGCTCGTCGGAACCACCTACGCGGTAGGGCGTTTGGCGGCGCGTTCCAATCGGCCGCTCTTGTTGCCGCGCGTTCTATTCAGCGTGGCAGTGTTGTTGTTGCCGCTCTGGTACCTCGTCAGCACCGATGCGATCAGTTCGTTCGTTCTGCTGGTCCTCGCCTCCAAACAATTCGAGTCCATTGCGCTGCTCGCGTTCTGGCTCGCCATGGGTGACCTGCTGGACGGCCGGCAGGCGAAGCGTTTGTTTGCGCCGATGATGGGGGGGTACACGCTCGGCAGCATCGTCGGGAGTTTTGCGTCCGATCCGATCGGCCGTGCGATCGGCGTCGAAGCGTTACTTCCGGTTGGCGCCGTCGCGTTCGCGCTGGCCGGACTGCTCACGCTTCCGTTGAGGCGGATCCTGCCGAGGAGTCTCGACCGGGGATCCTCGGGTGGCCCCGAGCGGAAATCGAGTGATTCTCGCGACACGGCAGCCAACGTGTCGTTTCGCGAGCTCTGGTCGCAGAACCAACTCTTCCGCCTGCTCTTCATCGGTGCGGCGGCCAGCGGGCTGCTCGGTCCGATGTTGTACTTCCAGTTTCAGTACGTCGCCGATCAGGCGTCGACTGGAGAGGAGGGCCTGCTCGCGCTGTTCGCCGTGGTTCGCGGGTCGATCAACACCGTCGTGCTCGTGACCCAGGTCATCGTCACGACGAGTCTCTTCAGGCGAATCGGCATTCCGCTGTCCATCGTACTGTCACCGGTCGTCTACCTGATCGGGTTCTGCGGCATGAGCATCCGGCTCAACCTCGCCGCGGGTGTCGGCGCTCGCGCGGGAACGACGCTGCAGGACAACGCGATCTACGACCCTGCGATGCGGATCCTCTTCAACCTGTTTCCCGAGCGGGAGCGGTCGCGAGCCACGGGTTTGCTCGAGGGTCCGGTCAAGCGGGCCGGTGGTGCGATCGGGAACATTCTCAGCCTCGCGGCGGTTTATTTCGCGAGTGCCATCGCGGTGGGATACGTCGCGATACCGATTGCGCTGGCGTGGTTGTTCACGTCGCTGTCCCTGTGGCGGCGCTATCCGGGGCTGCTCCTGCGCGCCGCGACACGGCGCGCCCGATACGGAGACGACCTGGACATCTCGGAGATGATCGATCCGAATACGGTGCGGGTTCTGTCGACGCATCTCGTGGGCCGCAATCCGGGACCTGCGATCGAGCTGGTTTCCGAAGCGCCGCCCGCGGATGCCGCGAGCGCTCTCGCCGAAGCGGCAAGGGCCGCGCCGGAGTCGACGCGGTCACAGCTGATCGGCGCTCTCGGTGGCGTCCTCTCGCGCACCGTGACAGAACCGGTATCGAGCCGCCAGGCCTCCGAGGATCTCGAGAACCTGCTGGTGGAATCCATCGACTTGAGCGATCGCGACCGGGCAATTGTCGTGCAGGCCTACGGCCAGTTGACTCCGGGCGACGAGGCGGTCTCGGTGCTCGAGTTTGCGCTCGCGGATGCGTCTCCGGCGGTGCGCCTCGCGGCTGCCGCGGCTCTCGATCGACGCGGCCACCCAGTCGATGAGTTCGGAAATTTCTCCGAGGCGCTCGAGCGCGCAATTGCCAGCGAGGATCCGGTGGAGCGGCGAATCGCGCTCGAGGAACTCCGGGCTCATCTGCTCTGCTCGGAACCCGGGGCAGAGTGGGAGCGGGACCTCGAGCGGCTCACCCGACTGCTCGACCTCGAAAGCGATCGGGGACGCGCCGCCGAGGCGATCGCAGAAGCGGCGCGCAAACACGGCGCCGCAGCCGCACCCGCTTGCGGGAAGATGCTCCAGCACCGGGATTCCGCGGGAGCGCGCGTGCGCGCCGCGTTGTTGTGTTTCTGTGGCTACGCGGGAATCGTCGACCAGGCTCCGTGGATGATCGAGCAGGCCACCGGCGAAGGGGGGCGTCTGCGTGCAGTTCGGAAAGCTGCGCGAGAGGGCCTGATCGCACTGGGACCGGAAGTCGTCGACGTCCTGCTCGTCGAACTCTCGTTTGGCAAGCGCAGCACCCGCAACGCGATCATGCCGGTCCTGCGCCAGCTGCGTGTGGAACGCGAGACGCTTCGGAGCCTCTATAATCGCGAACTCGAATCGGTTCGGCGCAAGTTGATCCAGCGACACGCACTCAGGCATGAACTCGCCGCAGCGATCGTTCTCGAGCGCCTGCGAGAGCGCACCGACGAGGCGCTGCACACCGCGCTGTTGCTCCTCTCCGCAATCTACGATGAGGATCGCATTGCGGAACTGGGAGACCGGATCAAGCGCGGCGGAGGCGCGGGTGTCAACGCCATGCTGCTGGAAGCGTTGGATGCGTTGCTCGGCTCTCAAGAGAAGGCCGAGCTGATGCCGTTGATGGGAGATCGATCGCTCGAGCTGCGCGCACACTCCGCGGCGGCTTCGCTCGGCGTCCCAGTGCCGGACGTGCAGCAGACGACGCTCGCGCTGCTCGACGGCTCTGATGAACTCACCCGCATGCTGGTCGCCGAAACACTCGTGGAATCGATCGAGGCAGAGGACCGTCTGGCCAGCGCGGACGATGTAGAGGATCATCGGCAGGTGTTGAACCCGGTTGAAATTGCGCTTCACCTGAAGAGCTTGCCGCTGTTCGAGGGCTTGACGACGCGTCAGCTAATGGATCTCGCGAACGAGGTTCGCGAAGAGCAGCACGATGCTGAAGCGGTCATCTTTCGAGAGGGCGAATCCGGGGATTGCCTCTATTTGATCGTGGAAGGGCAGGTCCGGGTCACGCGCGGAGAAACCCTGCTGCGCGATCAGGGACCCAAGAGCTTCTTCGGTGAGATTGCCGTCCTGGAGGACGTGAGCCGAACGGCCACGATCACGGCCACCTCTCGGGTGCGGTTTCTCCGCCTGGACCGCGATGACCTGCTGCGGCTGATGGAGGAGTTGCCGGCGATCGCGATC
>JAFDAW010000141.1 GCA_019313605.1 Deltaproteobacteria bacterium | reverse complement strand
TCGAGGATTACGCCTACTACCGGGAAACATTGCGGAGCGTGCTCGAACGCTGACGCGCGAAGTCAGCTCACGTGCACCAGGTAGTTCCGGTTCGAGCCGCGGTGGCGATGCTCCCACAAGTAAATTCCTTGCCAGGTGCCGAGGCCGAGCCGCCCGTCGACGATTGGGATGGAGAGCGTGGTCGCAGTGAGGGCCGCCTTGATATGCGACGGCATGTCGTCAGGTCCTTCCGTGGTGTGCGTGAAGATCGGATCGTTCTCGGAGACGAGCCGATTTAGCCAGGCCTCGAGATCGCGTTGTGCGGACGGATCGGCATTTTCCTGGATGGTCAGGCTCGCCGACGTGTGCTGCACGAGGATCGTGCAGAGTCCATCGTCCACCTCGGATTCTTCCACCGCGTCCTGAACCTGCCCGGTGATCTCGTGAAGGCCCTGGCCCCGAGTTCGTATGCTGATGCGTCGTGTCATTCATCAACCCCTGTGGCCTGGCTTTGTATGTTCTTCATCAATCAGTTTGTGTCAAGGAGCCGAAGGAGCGGGGCGGCAGACGAAAATACCCCGGCGGCGATCGAGATGGCGGGCGCCGAGCGGGTTGGAGTGAGACTCGATGATCCAGCAGCACGGCGATATCATCGCAAACGACGACATCAACCCAGTGGATTGAACTGCGATTCATGAAATTAGAAAACATACCCGGTGAAGATGAAGCATGGGCCAAACTCGCCACACTGGACCCAGCAAAGGTGTGCCGTAGAACATCGGCGGGTTTCGATGAACAGGCAGAGACCTATACACTCAAATCTTATGGATGTGATATCTCCATTTCTCCAAGTGACAAAAAAATCTTCAGCAGCTCGCCAAAGGGCGATGATTTGCTCAGCAAAGTTGACGCATCACTGACCCTTCTCTGGTACCTGACCTCGTCACACTCCCTCCCTCCCTCGGGAAACCTGATCAAGCCGGGCAGCCTGCCCGGCGGGCAGATCTTCGAAAAAGGGACCCATGTGCTCCCACTCGAACCGCTTGCGGAAAAATATGCCCACACGCGCGAAGCCTTTATCGAAACTGGAAGAACCTGGGGGGGGGAAGTTCTCGATTTTGGCGATGCCGCCGTACAACTCTGGCCGCTTCCGCAAGTACCCACGACGCTCATCCTGCGCACCGCGGACGAGGAGTTCCCGGCGCTGGTCAACCTCTTGCTCGATTCGAACTGCAAATTTCAATTTCCGACAGACATCGTCTGGGCAATCTGTATGATGAGCGCGTTGATCATGCGGTGAATTCCTGACACCAAACGCGTATTGCCGACCTTTGCCGAACCCCGTCCGTTTTCCCGGATTCCCGTTCGCTCCGAGCTGTTATCTCGCCTCAAGGCTCGCCCATCGCGCTTCCGATAGGCGGACCGGGGGGTACACCGATGTTGGAGCTGGTGAGCGGCTTTCTCGATCGATTTGGGCTGGCACTGGTGGTCGGGTGGGGCGTGATCTACTTCGTGCTGACCGCGCTCTTTGCCTACACCGTGCAGGCGATCTCCGATAAGACGCAGGCCGCCCCGGCCTGGATGTCCTGGGTGCCCTTCGTGCAGATGCACCCCATCATTCGAGCCTCTGGAAGCAGCTGGACGGCGATGCTGATCTGGATCGTCCTGATGATCGCGGTAACCGTGTTCGGTGTCGTGACCTCGTCGAGCGGATCCGGGGGAGGCGCGGGATTCGCCGCCGTGCTCCTGGTACTGGGCTCTCTGATCTATTTCGGGCGGATGATGTGGCGGCTGGCCGAGAATCGAGAGCTCTCGGGCTACGTGGGTCTGGCGTGTCTCATTCCACTCTTCGGGCTGCCCTTCTACTTCTATATCGCGTTTCACGACGGTCTGGTGCGCCCGAACCCGGTGGGGCTCGGAGTCGTGTTCGTACTCGCGATCGGCGCCGCGGTGGGCGTCCGCAGTGATCTTGCAGAAGTCCGCGGGATGCTCGACGGCAACGCGGCTCTGTTTCAGTCGGGCGGCCCGGAAACCTCGGAAGAGGCCCAGCAGCTCTTCGAATCGATGCAGGCCGCGACGGATGCCGGATCGCAACAGGGTGTGGACGCCGCGCTACTCGGAATCGCGTCGCTCGGGCCGGATTCCGCCAAGCGGGTCTATTACCAGTTCACCGACGAGAAGGGTTCGGTGCGCTTCGTGGAGCAGCTCGATCAGGTGCCGGATGCCTGGCGCGACCGCGTCGGCTACGTCGAAATGGATGGGCCGCCGCCCTTGTCTCCGGGCGATGCGCGGCGCATGCGCAGACTGGGCGGTGCGAACTCTGCGGGAGTCGCCCTGGCCTCTACCGGCTCATCCGGTGTGCGTTCATCCGCAGTATTGCTTTATTACGCAGAGTGGTGTGGATATTGCCGCAAGACCCGCGCGGAGCTCGATCGCCGCGGTGTTTCCTTCCAGATGCTCAACATCGAGAACGCCGCCACGCTCGACGAGCTGGTCGAGAAGACCGGGCAGCGGGGGATCCCTGTGGTCGACGTCGGTGGCAAGATCCTGATTGGATACGACCTCGAGGGTCTGGATCGACTGCTGGGCTCGGAGTCCTAGCGCCGGACGCCCGGCGCCGTGGCTGGCCTTGCGCGCCGCACGGGCGCGCCGTCTAGCCTCAGCCGCGACTACGAGGTCGAGCCTTCGCGGGCGGAAATGAAGCCACGACCTTGACATCGCGCGAGCCCCAGCCCAGCGCGTCCAGATGGCGCCCAGCGGCCCCGATGTTGGCGGTGATGACCCGACCGTCGTGGAAGATCACGGTTTCCGCGTCACGTCGGGCCACCGTTCCCTTCAGCGTCCGCGCGTACGCGTGTACCTTGGAGCCCGACGCCAGGACGATCAGCGACACGGGGCCGGTGGAAACCTCGCAGACCAGACCCGCGTGAGCTGTCGCAAATGAGCTCAGCGCGAGAACGAGAGCCAGGGCGGTCGAGAGGCTTCGCGGAGAGAGAACCGGCGGCATCTTGATTGGATCGGATCGCGGTGGTCGCGCCTTGAGGCCCGGGTGCCCGGGGAGTGAACTACCTCTCAGGTCTTCCAGAGCCTCCATTTTGATCGCTCAAAGTCAGATCGGAGGGGGTCAAGGGAGAGGCGAGCAATCGCTCGAAGGCTTGCCACCTTCGTTCGATGGGAGGGGCCGCACCGCCGCTCGCCTCGATGTAGTGTCGGACCAGATCCTTCCCGAGATTGTAATTGATCACATAGCTTCGATATTTCTCGATGAACTGGACATTGCGTTCCGCTCTGGGTGCCGAGATCAGCGCATAACGTTCGAGCCAGTGGATCGTCTGCTGCTTGTCGAATTCGCCATCGAGATAGCGTCGTGCCGCCTCGTTGCGGACGTAGTCGAGCTCTTGAACGAGATCCCGCACCTGGTGATATTCTTCGACCCGAGCGGGGTCCAGGCCTGCGAGCGGGAAGAGTTTCTCCCGTTCGAAGGCGATGCGCTCCTCGCCGGGAAACGCCATGCGTATACCGTACTCGGCACTTCCCTCGTTGATCACGCTCTGGGGGCCGAACAGCGGGTAGAGGGAGAATTCGACCCAACCGCGACCGTGTAGGAGATCCCGCTCCCACAAGATGTTGTTGACGTGGTGGCCCGGGTATCCCTCGTGGCACGCCAACCCCACGGCATCACCGATGTGGACCGGTAGGCTGGTGTTGACCTGGATGAGGCTGTGGTAGTTGCCCTTGTACCAGTTGTACGCGTTCCAGGGTTTTTCGGTCACGTACTCCACCTCGAAACTCTCTTGTTTCGGCAGCGAGATGAAACGCATGGTGCGCGCGCGGCACTCGGTGATGGCGGCCTGGAAGACGGCATCGAGACGGTCTGGAGGGATCTCGAACTGCTTGCGAAAAGCTTCGTAGCGATCGAATAGTGATCCCTCACCGGGAAGGAGCTGCGCCAGCTCGTCCAGGATGACCTGGAATTCGGATTCGCTCTTGATCGGTGCGACGGCATCGAAGAGAGCGCTTGATTCCTGGTCGAAGGAGAGATTCTTGCCGCCTAGCATCTCGACGCGCGTAGCCAGAGCCTCGATGTTCTTGCGCAGTGCGTGTTGCCGCAGGCGGGTCATCTCGTCGGTGTCGGGAGGGGGTTCGGCTCCAAGCGCATCGATGAGCTGGGTCGCGCGCTTTCGGATCTCGGAAGGGGAAGGATTGGCGTGCTCGGCCTCCTCTCTCCATTCGGGTGGGCCCAGATAGGCATCGACATAATCCGGATCGTGGTTTCCGAGCGCCAACCCGAGCTTCACGTACGCTTCTGCGATGGCATCGAGTGAATTTGCGTCGGCAGCCTCCACGTCTGGGCCGGTGCCTCGTGGATCGCAGCCACCGAGGATGAGAACGGCAGCCGCCACCAGCGCCGTTGCGAAGACCTGGAGACGGATGGAAGGGATGCTCGCAAGGCGGTGAAGCGCAATGTCGTACTCGAACATGTGATCGCCCTCCCTCGCCAGATTACTTTACACCAGCTTGTGGGCCGATCGATGAAGGCAGCGGTCAAGGGGCTTTGCCTGGTAGCATAGGGCTGGGTGATTGGCGCATCAGGAGGCACGGCATGCGTTTTTCAGTGTTGTCGGCAGAGGAAGAGCAGAGGATCCACGAGGCCGCACTGTGCATCCTGGAAGAGGTCGGCCTCGCAGTCACGCGGCCGTCCCTGATCGCCAGATTGAGAGAGCACGGCTTTCCAACGCTTGCGGATGATCGGGTGCTGATCCCGCGCGCGCGAGTCGAAGAAGCGCTGAAGGGTGCGCCGCGCAGCGTTCACCTGGGTGCGCGCGACGCGGACAAACAGGTGGTGCTGGATGGCACGCGCTGCTTCACCGCCACGGGCGGTTGCGGCTCGAAGACGCTGGACATCGACACGGGTGAGGTCCGGCCCTCGTCGTTGGCCGACGTCGCTGCGAGTGCCCGCCTGGCCGACGCTATCGAGGAGTACGACGTCTACTGGACGATGACCAGCGCGCAGGACGTGGAGCCCACGACGCGCGTGGCGCGCGGTTTTCTCGCGGCACTGCAGAACACCGTCAAGCCGATCCAGGTGATCGACGCGTGCAAGGGCGAGGAGGCGGAGACGCTTGCGCTGATGGCCCGGCAACTCGAGGCCGCTGGCGCAATGTACGGCCCGCCGGTATCGATGCTGAACTCCGTCGTCACACCGCTGAGACTGGATCCGGATGGCACCGAGGCCGCGATGGTATTCGCGCGCGAGGGTCTGCCCGTAGTCTGCTGCAGCATGCCGATCGGTGGCGTGACGTCACCCGCGACGCCGGCGGGCACGGTCATGCTCGCGCATGCGGAGGTGCTGGCGTTCTTGACTCTGCTGCAGAGCTTCTACCCCGGTTGCCCCCTCATCTACTGTCCTTTTCCCGTTTTCGCAGACCCGCACACGGGCATTACGAACTACTGCGATCCCAGGAGCGAGTGGATGTATTGCGCGTCGCTCCAGCTGGGGCGCAGCACGGGATTGCCCTGCTTTGGCAGCGACTACCTGTTGTCGTTCGTCTCCGTGCCCGACCTGTGCACCGGGGGTGGCATGCTGGAGACCTCCACGGTGCTCTCCCTCGAGCAGCTGGTTCTCGATGGTGAGCGCGTGCGCGACGTGCGAATCAGCATCGCTCCCCAAGACACCAGCCCCGATGCACTTGCCGTGGACGTGGTGCGAAAGGTCGGCCCGGGCGGGCACTTCCTCTCCCAGCGACACACCGTTTCCCACATGAAGGATTTCCCGATTTCGAAGTACGCCGGATCGTCCGACGCGGCGGATGAGAAGGCCGGGAACGATGAGGGGGCCCCGCGCCAGCGGGCGCGCGGTGAGGTGCAGCGCATCCTCGAAACCCATCACGTGGAGCCGCTCCCCGAAGAGCTGGAAGCCGCGTTGCTGAAGATCGCCGAAGCAGAACCGCGGGCGGCGGTCGCCTAGCCGGTACCCCCTAGTCGGTTAGAACGACGCCCACTTTCTCCGCGTAGCGACCCCACGCGGTGATCAGGCGCTCGAGTTTTTCCGGCTGTTCTTTGCCGAGGTCGTGCGTCTCACCCGGGTCGTTCTCGAGGTTGTAGAGATGCCAGGTTCCCGGTCCGTAAGGCGGTGAGACCGACACCGCTTTGAAGTCGCCCTGCCGCATCCACTTGCCGTTTTGCATCTCTCCACCGATGAAGTCGTCTGCGCCGTAGATACTCTTTTGGGCGCCGGCAAGAACACCACCAAGCGATCGGCCACTCATTCGCGCTACCTCGCGGCCGCGGAATGTTTTCGGGTGCTCGATCCCCGCCATTTCAAGCACGGTGGGCATGACGTCGGTTACGTAGGAAAAGGCCTCTGCGCGGCGATTCCCCTTGATGCCGGGACCCGAAACGATCAACGGGCTGCGAATGCCACCTTCGCCGACCGTCATCTTGAACAGGTCCAACGGGCCCGCGCAGGCAGAGCCCCAACCAATGCCATAGGCGTAATGGGACATCGGGTTCCCGATGTTGTCGATGCTGTTGTCGAACTGCGCGAACCATTCGCTCCCGCTGTTTCCGGGGTAGTCGTCGCTCTTCCAGGGGTTCGCGCCGTTGTCGCTGAGGAAGAGGATGATGGTGTTGTCGTACTCGCCGATGTCCTTCAAGAAGTTTACGACGCGTCCGAAATGGTGGTCCATGTTGTCGACCATTCCGGCATAGACTTCCATCCCCCTAGACTCGAGTGCCTGCTCCTCCTCGCTGAGCGAGTCCCATGCCTCCAACATTCGATGACGCGCCGGCGCCGGAGCGCCATCGGGCACCAGCCCCAGTTTCTTGGTCGCGGCGGCGCGTTTCTTCTTCAAGGCCTCGTAGCCATCTTCATAGTCGCCACGGTACTTGCTGAGCCAGGGTTCGGGGACATGCATCGGATCGTGCGGAGCCGTGAAAGCCAGATACGCGAAGAACGGCTTGCCGTCCGCCCGGTTGCTTCGAATCGAATCGATCAAGAAGTCCGTATAGCTGCGGGTGGCATAGAAATCGCCGGGCAAAGCGTCGAGCCTCTGATCGCCCAGGACGTATTCGGCAATCTCTTCCTGGACTGCCAACAGTCCGGACATGTCGCTCCAGTAGCTGGCGCCGCCAAATAACATGCTGAACGAACGGTCGAATCCGCGAGCGTGAG
>JAFDAW010000140.1 GCA_019313605.1 Deltaproteobacteria bacterium | reverse complement strand
GGCTGCTCGCTCTGGCCCGCCGGCGCGACGGGCGCGAGCGAATTCGCTAGAACCCACCGCGTTCCCAGCGGGCACTCCAGCCCTTTCATTGCGCATCAGGATCCGACTTCTCCGTGCCCCATTCTCGCACCGACAATTCCACGCTCGGCGTGTTGCTGATGAGCCTCGCAGCTTTCCTCTGGGTGCTGCACGACGCGATCAGCAAATGGGTGATGCAGGACTACTCGATCTACCAGGTCCTGTTGCTGCGGACGGTCTTCTCGCTGCTGCCGATTGCGATCGTCCTGCGCCACGAGGGCGGCATGGTCCGCCTTCGGAAATCGCGAGCCTGGGTTTGCCTGGGCCGGGGGTGCCTCGCGGTGGCCTGCTTCATGCTCTTTCTCGCGGCTCTCCCGCTGATGCCGTTGACGGACATCTTCGCGATCGTGATGTCTGCACCGCTCTTGATCACCGCGCTCTCCGCGCCTCTCCTCAAGGAGCCTGTCGGATTCCGGCGTTGGATGGCCGTTTTGGTCGGATTCTCCGCCGTGTTGGTGATGGTGCGGCCCGGGGGAGACATTGATCCACTGGCAGCACTGCTCGTGATGGGTTCCGTCATCACCTACGCGTTCGCGATGATCCTGACGCGTCGGCTCGGAAGCACCGAGAGCGCTGGGGCGATGACGTTCTTTTCCGCGCTGGTCTTTCTCGCAGTGGGGCTAATTGCCGCACCTTTCAGCTGGACCCAGCCGACACTGATCGGGCTATTGCTGATGGCGGCTACCGGCTTGCTCGCGGGTTCTGCGCAGTACTGTCTGACCGAGGCGTTCCGAATTGCCCCACCTTCCGTCATCGCTCCATTCGAATACACGTCGCTGCTCTGGGCGATGCTGTTCGGCTTTCTCGTCTGGGGGGACGTTCCCACGTTACTCGTTCTCGTGAGTGCCGCGGTGGTCATCGCCAGCGGCATCTACGTGCTCCACGACGAGAAATCGACCCGACGGCGCAATCGCGTATCCCCGGTCTCTTTCCCCCCGGGTTCTTGAGTCAAGTCCTCGCCCACACTGTCCGATTTCAACTGTTAGGGACCGTGCGCGAAAAGCGCGTGCCGTGTCCGAATTTGCTGGATTTTTGGGGGCACCGGCGCTTACTTATCCACAACTGCACCGCCGGTGCAGTCTTCATCGGAGGGATGACGCAAATGAGTGGACTGCGGAACGACTCCAGGTTTCTGGGATGTGGGTTGAGCGTGCTCGCATCCATCTTGTTCTGCTTTGCAGTAACCGCTGTAGCTGACGATATCGAACCAGAGGACGATCCGTTGATCGCGTCGATCGACGCCTTCATCGCCGGGATAGATATAGACAAAAGCGAAAAGGACTGGAAAACGAAGGTGCCGGCGCCAGCCGCGTCGGGATCATTCGATCCGGACATGTCCTACTACTGGGTTCTGGAAACTAACAAGGGAATCCTCAAGATCGAGCTGCTTCCCGAGGCTGCGCCACTGCATGTCTTGAGCACGATCTACCTCACCCGCTTGGGCTTCTACGACGACGTGAAGTTTCACCGCATCATTCCGGATTTTGTGGCGCAGGGTGGCGATCCGACCGGTACCGGAAATGGCGGACCTGGCTACCACTACAATGGCGAATTCGATGCTGGGCTGTCGCATAACAAAGCTGGCCTCTTGAGCATGGCCAATGGCGGCCCGGGAACCGATGGCAGCCAGTTCTTCATCACCTTTGGTCCGGCTGCGAGGCTCAACGGGAAGCACACGATCTTTGGTGAACTCGATGAGGGAAGGCCGACGCTCAGCAAGATGGAGCGCGCGGGCACGAGTCGGGGCAAGCCGAAGCGGAAGGTGTACATCAAGAAAGCGACGATCTACATCGATTGAGCGCTGCACCGCCCTTCGGGCGGAGACAAAGGCTCCTGAGCAATCGCGCCTGGCGGCGCGTTTCCTCAGGAGTCGCACCGCGGCAAACGGCGTTTGACTTGATTCTCGATCGCTAGAGGATCAGGCGCACCGGTCCGCGGCAGGTTTCCACGCCAGAAAGTGCACCTTTCGATTGCGAACCGTGACGCACGTCACGGAACGCGATCGCTGCGAATGTTCCACTTGATCTGCCGGCACACGGCACAGGGGGAATATTCAATGTCGATTCAGTCGATCACCAAGGCTTTCTTCGCAGCTTCACTGCTCTCGATTGCCTTGGCCGGCGTGGGCTGCGCGGGTGATACCGAGCAGAAGGATGCCGACGAAGCCGCTTCGGTCGATGCGGCACCGCCCGCAACCCCGGCCGACGGGGACGCGAACGCCGAAAAGGCCGAGGCTGCAGACACCGAGAAGGCCGAAGCCGCGAGCGATTGATTCACTGGGGAACGCCGTCGCGGGTGGTCGGCGCGGATGGCTCGGGCGTCTAGGCCAGGTCTGCCCGATCGCGTCGGAGTGAAGGTCCGCCTGCGACGGCGTCAGTCGCGTTGAAGCTAGCGAGCGGGTTCCGCATTGGCGGGAGGCGTGGCGTCGAGCTGAAGCAGGAGTTCCTCGGCGCGCGATTTCGAGCGATCGACCTCGCGGCTGGACGTCGTGCAATTCGGGCAATTTGCAATCTCGAGAACGCGCGAAATTTCGTTGCGCGCCTCGGTGGAGAGATTCAGCGCGATCAGGCACTCCGCGGCACGAACCCGTGAAAACGCTTCGACGTCGCGGTAGACGTAGACATCCGCCTGGGTTCTGGGCTTCGACTCTTCGAGGATCTTGGCCGCGCGAAGCAGGTTTTCGAGAGCGGGCTCGTGCTGCCCCATTTTCAGATGGGTGCTTCCGATCCGCGCGAGCGTCATCGGTCGCGAGGGTTCCATCTGATCCGTTCGCTTGTAGTAATCGAGCGCGAGCTGGAACTCTCCGAGGTTGAATGTGATGTCGGCCAGATTTCCCATCGCGGAGTGGTTGCGCGGATCGAGTTGAACCGCACGCGTCAACGACTTGCGGGCCAGCTCTCCGTAGCGCCGTCGATCGGCAGCGGATGTTTCGGGGAGGTTCGCGAGGAGTGTGTAGTTGAACCCGATCCGGCCGCGTATTTCGCCCTCGTCGTAATACTGTTCGCCCGCGAGCGCGTAGGCGTCGATCGCCTCCAGGAACCGAGCCAACTGTTCGAGCGCGAGCCCGCGTTTGTAGTGTGTGCGCGCGTATCTGGGGTGCTCTGCTGCGATCCAGTCGAAATGCTCGAGCGCCTTCTCGGGTTTGGCCATTTCCAGGTAGAGGTCCCCGAGTGTGCCGTGGACGGGGACGAGATTGTCATCGGGCTCGGGCTTTTCGAGTCGCGCCTGGAGGATCGCAACGGCCTCGTCGAACCGACCCGTCGCGGACGTGGCTTCGGCTCGGGCGAGCAGCTCTTCGAGGCTCTCCGCCGAGGCGGTTGGGGCCAGGAGTGCGACGAGGCAGGCAACCAGTCGAATCGATCTGCGCATGGTCATCGCATCGGCCCACGATCGAACGGTCTTGACGCGTGGCACCGATCAGTGGAGGCGCTTGCGCCAACTCGAGGCGAGGTCGCTCAGCGCGCCCGCGAGCGAGCTGTGCTCGCGCTGTTGGGTCTTGCCGCCCTTGCGGGAGTCTTCGACGCGGTAGCGGCGCGGGTCTCGTTGGTCCTGCAGCACGCGGACCGTTCGGCCCTTTTCTTTGTCACGCAGTCGAACACCAAATGCGAGCGGGCGGGTTGCCATCGAGGTCTCCTCCGTGCCGACTCGAGCTGCGCTGCCCGCATGAAGTCCACCCTTCGACGCCCAGTCTCGATTCCTTGAGTAAAATCCACCGGGTGGGAGATTTTTTGCGCGCTTGTGAGGGGGTTCCGGGTGGCCCGGGAGCCCGTCGCGGCAGTATCATCGGGGCCACTAGAGGGATTTCACCATGGATATCGAGTACTTCGACTGCGACGCCCACTGCGTTGTTGAATCTTCGGTTGGCTGAATGATGCGACCCTCCAAACGGCATCGACTCGAAAAGAAGGAGCGCCAGCTTAAGCGACGGCCCCGCAAGCGGGTCGATCCGCTGCTTGGCCGGCGTCTGATCGAAGAGCAGAAGCCCCGGTACGCGCTGCTCGCGGGTGCGGTGGTCGCGATGGCTGGGGCGATGATCTGGACGATCGTCGCGTTGGCGACGAGCTTCTCCTTTCAGTGGCTCGCGATTGGGATCGGCGCAGCTTGCGGCTTTGCGGTGGGCCACTTCGGGCGAGCTGTCGATCGCCGCTTCGCGAGGATGTCCGCCTACTTTTGCATCCTCGCCTGCGTTTGCGGCGAACTTCTCGTCGCCTACGCGCTCCAGCTGGAGATCTGGCTGCTCTACAGCGGGAACTCCCTGACCCTGCTCGTCGTTTTTCTGCTCGCGGGCGCCGTCACCGCGTACCTGTGCACGTTCGCCTGGCTTTCTCGCGCTCAAAAGCAGGCGCTCTGGGACGAGCGGTACAAGCGCGGCGGCGAGCCACCGGGCGCTTCGGAGTCCTGAAGGCTCGGCGTCCCCCTGAACGCCCCCGGCGCGGCCTTCGGGACGGTCGCCAAAATCGTGATATGCTCGGCTCGAGGCAGGCGGATATGGGTCCTACGGGTGCCCACGGTCGATTCGCAGCCCAGGATCCGAGAGGAGTGAACCGATGATTCGCCGAATTCGCCGCAACCTGCTGTTGGCGTCGCCGCTGGTGGTGTTGGGGGCGGTTGCCGCCTTCCTGCTGCCCGCACTGCCCGTGCAGGCCGATGACATCGAGCCCGAGCCCTACGTCGAGGAAGTGATCGAGGAGCCCGAGCCCGAGCCTGAGCCCGTCGTCGAGGCCGAGGTCGAAGAGCCCGAAGTCGAGGAAGAGTCGGCCCGCAACATCGAAAAATTCCTGGATATCGTGCTCATTCGCCCTCTCTACGTCGCTCGGTTCGTGGTCGGTCTGCCGTTTTTCGTCTTCTATCCCCTCACGATCGCAAGCGGTTACGACGAAGATGTCGTCGCACTGCTCTGGACGGAGCCCTTCGAAGCGACCTTCCAACGTCCCCTTGGCGAGGCCCCGGGCGATTATTAGGAGGCTGACCCGAATCTCGGCCCAGGCGATGCCGCAGGCGAATCCGCAGGATTCACCCGCTCGTCGTGGGTTTTCGCAATCCGCCATCGGCGAGGTTTGATGTCGGACGAGCCCGATAACGCGCAGGTCCGCATCCCGCCCCCCATTCTATTCGCGCTCTGCTTGATCGCGGGCTGGTGCCTGGATCAGGGACAGAGTTGGCTGATCCTCCCTGCGACCGGTTGGTACGGGCCGCGCGTCGCACTTTCCGGCGCGCTGATTCTGCTCGGCCTCGGCCTGATCCTCT
The DNA here is from genome assembly GCA_019313605.1 of Deltaproteobacteria bacterium. Classification (GTDB taxonomy): domain Bacteria; phylum Myxococcota_A; class UBA9160; order UBA9160; family SMWR01; genus JACZVU01. The sequence goes on along the minus strand of JAFDAW010000140.1, from coordinate 1,849 downwards.
ACTGCGCCCGGCAGTTCAAGCAGGCGCATACCCATATCGAGCCCTGGCGCCCCACATCCAGCGTCATCACGAACGGCCCCTACCGGTATTCCCGCAACCCGATCTATCTGGGGATTGTGATTACCGGGGCTGGGATCGCGCTCGCGTTCAACACCTGTTGGATGCTCTTCAGCGTGTTGGCCTTTGCTCTGATTGCAAACAAGCACGTGATCGAGAAAGAAGAGGATTACCTCGACCGAAAATTCGGCGAATCGTATTCCAACTACCGGCGAGAAACCCGCCGCTGGCTCTAGCCGCAGCGGCCGGGGAACTTCTTTTCGATCGAAGGAGAGCAATCCGTTGTCCGACGCACTCGTCGATTCTCTTCTGGTTTTTCGAGTTTGAAGTCGCAGTCGCCGGCATACCGGGTCGATAACGTTCCCGCCTGGTGGCGCCCATTCTGGCTCGCCGGCTCCTGGTTGATCGGATTCGGTTTCTGGTGCACGTGGAATCTTCTCAATCTCACCTGCCGCATCCGCTTCGAGGGTGAGCCACCTGGCGCCGATTCCGAAAACTACATCTACAGCCTCTGGCACGAGTCGTGGTTTCTCTACTTCGTCACCTTTGTGCGTTCGCATCGGCGCCACGTCTGGATGCAACACCCCTGCGCGTACATGAAGCCCGTGCACGTTGCGATGCGCCTGACGGGTATTGGGGTCCTGCTCGGTTCCGAAGGTGATGAGGGCCGCGAAGCCGCTCGCAAACTCACCGCCCATCTGCGCGACGGCGGTTCTACCGCAATTTCGCCGGATGGCCCGCAAGGCCCGAGTCGGATTCTCAAAAAAGGCGTGCTCCACCTGGCTCGCGACAGCGGGGTACCGATCCTGCCGCTTCGCTTCTCGGCGAGCCGCGCGATTCGCGCCGGCTGGGACCGGAAGGTCATTCCCCTCCCGTGGTCGACGATTACGGTCTCGCGCGGTTCCCCTATTGCGGTGACGGACGCCGATTTCGAACAGGCAGGCCAGCAGCTCGCCGACTTCATGACGGGGTCGGCCGAGCAGGCTGTAGATTCTCGTTGATTACACGCGGGTCGGTCGAGTAGGGTGAAGCTGCTCGTCGATCACTGTGGTGCGACACCCACGCGAGTCCGTTCGGCGAGCGCGGTGCTGTCGCTTCAAGACCTGGAGGAGTTCAAACCATGGGATGCGTATACGATTTCGAAGTCAATCGTTTGAATGGCGATTCCGCGAAGTTGAGCGAGTACCGGGGGAAGGCCCTGTTGATCGTCAACACCGCGAGCAAATGCGGTTTCACATCTCAGTACAGCGGGTTGGAAAAGCTCTACGGCAAGTTCCAGGCGCGCGGTCTGGAGATACTCGGTTTTCCGTGCAACCAATTTGGCAAGCAGGAGCCCGGCGGCTCCGAAGAGATCGCCGAGTTCTGCAGCGTAAACTACGGCGTGACGTTCCCGATGTTCGAAAAAATTGACGTGAACGGAAAAAACGTGCATCCACTCTACCAGCACCTGAAAAGCGAAGCGCGCGGATTGCTCGGCAGCGAACCGATCAAATGGAATTTCACCAAGTTCCTCGTCAATCGCGAGGGTGAGGTCGTCGAGCGCTACGGATCGACGACGAAACCCGAGCAGATCGAATCGGACATCGAAGCCGCGTTGGGCTGAGCGCGCATGGGTATCTACTCGAAATACATTCTGCCTCGCGTCGTCGACTTCACCTGCAGAACTAAACCCTGCATGCGGCAGCGCGAAAAAATCGTACCGCTCGCGAGCGGCGAAGTGCTGGAGATCAGCGTGGGATCGGGACTCAACCTCCCGTTCTACGATTCGAGCCACGTCACCCGGCTCTGGGGT
>JAFDAW010000139.1 GCA_019313605.1 Deltaproteobacteria bacterium | reverse complement strand
GGGCAAGGCCTGCAACGAACGCAAAGACCAGCACGTTCTCCAACAACCAGGTGGAACGGCTCACAGGGTTGATCGCGAGAACAGCGAACCAGATGGCGAACGCGATCGCGAGAGTTGCGACCCATCGGTGCCGCGAAATAGGCATGTCGCTCACGTCGATCGCCCCTCGAGCCAGTCGACCGGAGGCCCGTTCAGCAGACCATAGCCTCCGGTAAAGAGACCGCGCGGCCCTCTTCGAGTCGGCGGGTCCGTTCTCAGGGGCCTCGCGGAGCCCAGAGGCCGGGGTATGCCAATTTCCGACAACCGGATATCCTTCCCGGCCAATCATTCATGGAGAATCTATGAGTTCGAACAACGCGGCGGGTCTCGGCATAGCAGAGGCCGGCGGCGGCACCGAAGACATCCAGGCCAAAGACAACAAATTCGTCCACCCCTGGGAAGACCTGAAAACCCTCGGTCAGAACAAGCGGCACGTTCTGACGCGCGGCGAGGGAATCTACGTCTACGACAGTGATGGAAATCGCTTCATCGATGGCCCCGCCGGGATGTGGTGCGTCAATGTCGGCTACGGCCGAACCGAGATCGCCGATGCGGTTGCAAAGCAACTCACCGAAATGCCCTACGACAGCCCCTGGTCGTTTACGAACGTTCCCGCGGCGCAACTTGCCGAACGGCTGACGGCCTTGACACCTGGAGACCTCAACCACGTCTTCTTCAGCACAGCAGGTTCGCTCGCCGTCGATACCGCACTTCGATTCGTGATGTTCTACAACTCCATCTTAGGCCGCCCCGAAAAGCGCCATATCATCTCGAGAGACGGCGCCTATCACGGAAGCACCTACCTCAGCGCTTCCTGTAGTGGGAAGGAGCGCGACAAGACCTATCAGGTATTCGAGAAGGGATTCATCCACCACCTCCCTTCGCCGAATCCCTACCGGCGCCCAGAAGGCATGAGCGTCGAGACGTTCTGCGACGAAAAGGTCGCCGATCTCGAAAACAAGATCCTCGAACTCGGCGCGAAGAATGTCGCCGTGTTCATCGCCGAGCCGATCCTCGCATCGGGTGGCGTGATCGTGCCGCCACCCGGCTACCAGAAAAAATGCCTCGAGGTCTGCCGGCGTCACGACGTTCTCTACATCTCCGACGAAGTCGTCACGGCCTTCGGACGTTGCGGGGAAATTTTTGCGAGCGAGACCGTCTTCGACATCGTCCCGGACATCATCACGACCGCGAAAGGCATCTCGTCGGGCTACCTGCCCCTCGGTGCCACCTTCATCTCGGATCGCCTGATCAAAGAAGCGGGCGAAGCCGGTTCACCGCACTCGGTCTTCGCCAACGGATTCACCTACTCGGGCCATCCGGCGTCGTGCGCAGCGGGCCTTGCGAACCTCGACATCCTCGAGCGCGAGAAAATCCCCGAACACGTTCGTGAAATTGCACCCTACTTCCAGGAGCGATGGCAGGAGCTTCGCGACATCCCGCTCGTCGGTGATGTGCGTGGGGTCGGCCTGATGGCTTGTGTCGAGTGCGAGGTCGACCCCTCTGGCGAAGACACACTGACAGCCGACTACGAAATCGGAAACCGCATCGACGAGCACTGTCAGGAAAACGGCTTGATCCTGCGGCCTTTCATCAACCAGTGCATCGTGTCTCCGCCGTGTACTATCACACGCGAGCAGATCGACGAAATGGTTGAGATCCTTCGCGCGGGAATCGAAGAAACAATGGAGGACGCGCGAAGGGATGGGCGCTTCAAGGGATAACTCCGGCGTCAAATTCGGGAGCCCGCCATGCACTTCGGTCTGACGATCTTTCCCACCGAGTACTCGATCTCGATGGTCGATCTCGGCCGCGCCGCCGAAGAGCGCGGATTCGAATCGCTCTGGGTTGCCGAGCACACCCACATCCCGGTCTCGCGCAAATCGCCGTGGCCCGGAGGCCCCGAGCTTCCGAAGATGTACTACGACACCCTCGATCCTTTCGTCGCGCTCGCGGCGGCGGCCTCCGTAACTTCCCGGATCAAGCTCGCGACGGGAATCTGCCTGATCGTCGAGCGCGATCCGATTCACACCGCGAAGCTGGTGACGTCGCTCGATCAGGTGTCGGGTGGCCGCTTCATGCTCGGGATCGGCGGAGGCTGGAATCTCGAGGAAATGGAGAACCACGGCACACGCCCCGAGAGCCGTTTCAAATTGATGCGCGAACGCGTCGAAGCGATGAAGGCGATCTGGACCCAGGACGAAGCTGAATACCACGGCGACCTGGTCGACTTCGACCCGATCTTCATGTGGCCGAAGCCGATCCAAAAACCGCACCCACCAATCCATGTAGGCGGCGGCTTCCCGGGCGGAGCGCGGCGCGCGATTCGCTACGGCGACGGATGGATGCCGATCGGCGGTCGCGACGGCAACATCTCTGAGCGACTCTCGCATTTTCACGAGATGGCAAAAGAAGCGGGGCGAGATCCCGAAACGCTCGAGGTCTCCGTCTATGCAGCGCAGCCGGAGCAGGATGTGCTCGCGCGCCATCGCGATGCGGGTATTTCGCGCGCCGTGCTGATGTTGCCGCCGGCTCCACGCGACGAGATCCTCCCGCTCCTCGACACCTACGCGAGCTTGATGAGCTCGGCCCGTTAGCAGGTTGCTGGAATACGCCGGACCGAGCCCGGTGCGGAGATCCGCGCTGGGCAACGGGAGGAGTTTTTCAGCATCCTGTCAAAGCGGAGTGGATGGAGCGCGCCGACGTACCGCCACGGGATCGCGAACCTGAAGTGCCAGCGCCTCGATGGTTTCCCCGAGAACCGGGTGAATGAATCCCGCTGCCAGATCGCAGAGCGGTTCGAGCACGAAGGGGCGCTCGGCGAGGCGCGGATGCGGAATCTCGAGGTCGGGTCCAGCCAGTTTGCGGTCGCCGTAGAGCAGCAGGTCGAGGTCCAGGGTGCGGGCCACATTGCGGTCGACACCGCGCGTACGCCCCTCGGCGGCTTCGATCTCGAGCAGCCGATCCAGCAAGGCATCGGGATCGAGGCGGGTGGACAGCTGGATCGCCCCATTCAGGTAGGGACCCTGGGGCGACGGGCCAACCGGATCCGTCTCGTATAGGGGCGAGACGGCGACGACCTCGATGCCTTCGGTCCCCCGCAATGCGGCGAGCCCCGCGGCCAGGTGCGCGTCTCGGTCACCGAGATTCGAACCCATCGCGACGTAGACCTGCTCTTCGATCGCCCCATCCATGGCCAGATTCTACAGCTACAATCCTCTGTCGTGTCAGCGTCCGCGAATCTTCCCCCGGCTCTCGTGACTCCGATTCCCGGACCGCGCTCGCGCGCGCTCGCCCAGCGCCTCAGCGCCGTCGAAAGCCGCAACGTCATCTGCATCGATCCGGAGCCGCCCATATTCTGGGAGCGGGCTTCGGGATCGAACGTCTGGGACGTCGACGGCAACCGTTTCGTCGATCTGACCGCCGGTTTCGGTGTGTCCAACGCCGGCCACGCGCACCCCCGCATCAGCCGAGCCATCGCCGAACAGGCCGGACGCTTGATGCACGGACTCGGAGACGTGCACCCCTCAGCAGTCCGACTCGAACTGCTCGAAGCGCTCGTGCGCCATTTCCCGGGTGGCGCACCGGCCCGGGCGATCCTGGGATCTTCGGGTTCCGACGCGGTAGAGATGGCGCTCGAAACGGCGCTGCTTTCCAGCGGCGCTCCGGGTGTGGTGGCATTCGAAGGTGCGTACCACGGCTTGAGCCTTGGCGCGCGCGACGCGACCTGGCGGCCAATGTTCCGCGAGCCGTTTGCGGCGCGGCTTCCGGGGTTGACGGCGTTCGCACGCTTCGGAGAAGCGCAAGATGTGCGCCGCGCCGCTGGCACCTGCAGCGCCGCAGTGGGCGCGGTGCTCGTCGAGCCGATCCAGGGGCGGGGTGGTGAACGCATCCCTCCGGACGGTTTCCTGTCCGAACTCCGGGCGATCTGCGACGCCGAAGGCTGGTTGCTGATTGCGGACGAGGTCTACACCGGTTTCGGACGCACGGGGCATTGGTTCGCCTGTGACCGCGAGTGCGTAATCCCAGATCTGCTCTGCGTCGCGAAAGGACTCGCTTCCGGCATGCCGATATCGGCGTGCCTCGGCCGCACAGAAATCATGGACGCCTGGCCAATCTCGGATGGTGAGGCGCTGCACACGCAGACCTTCATCGGACACCCGCCAAGCTGTGCGGCCGCACTCGCTTCGATCGCGGTTCTCGAAGAAGAGAAGTTGGTCGAACGCGCGGCCAAACTCGGCGACGTCGCGCTGGAACGACTGCACGAGCGCTGTGATGGACGACCCGAGATCCTGGATGTTCGCGGTCGCGGACTCCTATTGGCTGTGGAAGTCGACACGGCCGAGCGAGCGGAGCGCGCTTGTGCTCGCGCGCTCACGTCGGGGTTGATCGCCCTACCGAGCGGCGACGACGGCCGAGCGATTTCGATCTGCCCGCCTCTGAGCATCGATCGCGGCCTGCTCGAACTTGCGCTGGATCTACTGATCGAGGCCATCGCATGAGTGCCGATCCCCGCCGTGCAGACATCGACCGCCGGGTGCTCGAATGGATGCGGGAGTCCCGTTGGAGCTACAGCGAAAAGCGCTTCGAAGAACTCGCGCTCGAACTCTTCGCGTTCCAGTTCGAGCATTGCGAAATCTATCGACGATTTTGCGATGGGCGCAGCCAGACGCCGAGTAATGTCAAAACCTGGCGGCAGATCCCCGCAGTTCCGACGAGCGCGCTCAAGGAAGTCGAGTTGCGCTGCTTCCCCGCGAGCGACACCGTTCACCGTTTCCGAACGAGCGGCACATCGTCCGACGTCAGGGGCACCTTGTATCTGGACACGCTGGAGCTCTACGAAGCCTCACTGCTTCCGACCTTTCGCCGCTTCATGTTCCCGGAGTTCCTGTTGCCCGAGGACCGCGCGGCCATACAGGTGCTCACTCCTTCACCGATCGAACAACCTGATTCATCCCTCTCCCACATGTTTGGCGTGGTACTCGACGCACTGGGTGAGCAGGGCAGCGATTTCGCCGTCGAGAATGGCGAATTGCTCTTCGACCGAGTGTTGACGGTCCTCGTCGAATCCGCCGCGTCGGAGATGCCCATCACCTTGTGTGGCACCGCCTTCGCGTTCGTGCACCTGATCGACCACATGAGCCAGCGCGGCGTGCTAATCGGCCTGCCGCCCGCGTCGCGAATCATGGAGACGGGAGGTTTCAAGGGACGCTCTCGCGAAGTCCCCCGCACGGAACTCTACGCGGAACTCAAACGCGTACTCGGCATCCCCGCGGAGCGAATCGTCAACCAATACGGGATGACGGAACTGGGCAGCCAATTCTACGATTCTGTGATTTGCGGCCCAAGCGAGCCCCGCCGGAAATTGGGTCCACCCTGGGCGCGCGTCGTCATCGTCGATCCCGAAACGGGCCACGAAGCCGCTACGGGGCAGGTGGGATCCATCGTCGTCGTCGATCTCGCCAACACGGGAAGTGTGCTCGCGCTGCGAACCGGCGATCTCGGCCGCGCCATCCTCGACGGATTCGAGGTGATCGGGCGCGAACCCGGCGCGGATGCTCGGGGCTGTTCGATCGGCGCCGACGAAATCCTCGACCGGAGTTCTCCGTGACCTCCGACGAGATCGCCGAAAACTTTTCGCGCCTACGCGATGCGGGCGAGCGGCTCAAGAGGCGACCCATCGGCGAAGTGCTCGAAGTACTCGGCGCGGTGCTCGAGCGCTGGCGCGATCCCAACTCCGTCTGGCGTCGAGATCTGGAGGATCGACTGCCAGCCGCCACGGGATTCACGGCACCGATGATCGGCGAAGGACTCAAGCGCGCGCTCGGCGATTGGACGAGCGACGCACTGCGAGAACTCGCGATTCGGGAACTCGGCCCGATCGACCCACCGGGCTCGGCGTCGGATCGCAGGATCTCGGGCTTCGATACGACCGCCGTCCTGCTCGCGGGCTCGATTCCGATGCCGAGCCTCCTCGCGCTGATCGCACCGTTGGCGGTGCGCTCTCCGGTGCTCGCCAAGGCGGCTTCCCGAGATCCACTGACACCGCACCTGGTCGCCCAGTCGATCGCGGAAGCCGATGCAGAACTCGGGCGCTGTATCCGGGTCGTGGACTTCACCGCCGCCAACGAAGACTGCACCCGCGCACTGCTCGCAGCGGACTGCATTTGCGCGACCGGCTCCGATGCAACCATCGCCACCGTGCAGTCCCAGGTGAGGCCACCCAGGCGGCTGGTCGTCGACGGGCATCGGCTTTCGATCGCGGCGGTCGTACCTCCGGAAAGCGCCGAGCGTCGCATCGAACTCGCGGAGCGCCTGGCGGTCGACATCGCGCTGTGGGATCAATTGGGTTGCCTCTCGCCGATCGCGGTTTTCGCCGTCGATCCAGAACCCGCGCACGCGGCTGCGCTCGCCGAGGCGATTGCAGCCGCACTCGCCAACGCCGAGGAGAACTGGCCGCGTGGATCGATCGATGCGAGCACCGCCCACGAAATCGCGCAGCAGCGCGCCGAGGCCGAGCTTCGACGCGCGGCGGGGCGCGCCGTTGAAATCCACGCCAGTGATGCGACGGCCTGGACGGTGATCGTCGAAGATGGCCCCGAACCGAGACCCGCTCCGCTGCATCGCTTCATTCGAATCGTTCCCGTTCCGGATCCCAGGCGCCTGCTCGAAGCGATCCATCCTTTCGCGGCCCATCTGGCTGCGGTGGCGATCGAGGGATTTGGCGAAGAAACGACTGGGCTCGCCCACGCACTCGCAAACCTCGGCGCTTCGCGCGTCTGTGCGCCGGGCTCACTGCAGAGCCCCCCGCTGGATTGGCGGCACGCCGGTCGCGGAGTCCTGGCTCCGCTAGCGCGATTCAGCGATATCGAGGCAATCGCCTAGAGGCCGAATCGGCCCCGATCGCCGCTCGTGGATCCCATCCCGCCGATTCCAAGGTGCTATCTGAGCCCTGAAAAATCGAATTTTGGTCAATAAATAGCTGTTTTCATTGAGAAAAAACTAAATAAAGTCCGATATTTACAGGACCTATTTAGTCCGATATCCTGAAGGGGTTCATTCGCAGATCAACCGCCTTCCAGCAGCAGGTCAACCGTGTTCCGAATCAGCCGCCTCACCGACTATGGAATCGTCGTCATGGCCCATCTCGCCGAGTGCAGAGATGACGACTCGCACAACGCCCGCGAGCTGGCCGAGGACACCCAGCTTCCCGCGCCCGTCGTGAGCAAGATCCTCAAGTCGCTGACCCGGGCGGGTTTGTTGGTTTCACAGCGCGGATCCAAGGGCGGCTACAGCCTCGCGCGTAGCCCCGATGAAATTCCCGTGGTCGAGATGATCACGGCGCTCGAAGGCCCGGTCGGAATTACCGAGTGCACGATCCAACCGGGAGCTTGTGCGCAAGAGTCGAGTTGCCAGGTTCGGGATCCGTGGCACCGCATCAACGGCGCGGTGCACGCTGCACTCGAAAAGATCACGCTGGCTGATCTCGCCAAGCCAATCGATCCCACAGGTCCCTTCATCCCACTCGTGGGAATGGATGGCGACGAGACAGACCACACCGCATCGAACGCGAAGGCATTGGAGTAGAAGATGACGCAGTCCTCGGATGCGATGCTCGAAAAGCTCGCCAACCGCGACTACCAATACGGTTTCGTAACCGACATCGATGCCGACTCGGCGCCTC
>JAFDAW010000138.1 GCA_019313605.1 Deltaproteobacteria bacterium | reverse complement strand
CACAGACCAGGGCTTTGATGAGTGGTATGGAATTCCCAATTCATCGGATCGAGCCTTCTGGCCCGATAGCGATAGCTTCCAGAAGGACTCTGGTGTCGAGTTCACTTACATCACGACGTCGAAGCGCGGCGAGACACCCAAAAAGCACGAAGTGTATGGCCGCGCCAAACGCGCCACCATCGACCGGGAGATCACCGATCACGCGATCGATTTCATCAAGCGCACGGCCAAAACCAAGAAGCCTTTTTTTGCGTATCTCCCTTATACGCAAACACACGAACCGGTCGACGCCCATCCCGATTTCAAGGGCAAGACCGGAAACGGCAGTTTTGCTGACGTACTGGCACAAACCGATGTCTATGTGGGCGAACTCTTGGATACGATTGATGAGCTGGGGCTCAGAGACGACACCATTTTTATCTTTACCTCCGACAATGGGCGCGAAGGCATTAGAAGATCATTTGGATCCACCGGAGTCTGGCGAGGAACGATGTTCTCTCCCTATGAAGGATCCTTACGCGTACCTTTTCTGATCCGCTGGCCTGGGAAAATCCCCGCCAAGCAGGTGTCAAACGACATCGTACACACAATAGATTTGTTTCCCACATTGGCAAATTTTATCGGCGGCGATATCCCGAAAGATCGCACACTAGATGGTGTTGATCAATCTGATTTCCTGATGGGTAAGGCGAAGAAATCAGCGCGAGAGTCCATGGTCATCTACCTCACCAGCGAGCTATTTGGTGCGAAATGGCGCAATTGGAAAATTCTTCTCAAGGAACTCGATGATGACTATGCGGTCAAGAAGATTGCCTATCCATCGGTGTACAATCTAATCATTGACCCAAAAGAAGAAGAACCCGAAAAATTCTATCTCGATGACACCTGGGTAGAGACCCCCTTATGGCAAGTTATAGGGGAACACCAGGCATCGATGGAAAAAGATCCCGGCGCTCCGGATTCCGACTAATAAGATCGGACTCGTGCACGAGGACCCTCAGTGATCACCTCGGCAGCGACCCTACGTGATCACTTCAAGACCGGCCAAAGGGAGCCGTCCGGGAGGGAAGGGCCGTGAAGCCGACTGACCGCAACCTCGGAATGGATCGCCCCATCTCGCGTCGAGATCTCCTGCACGGGATGGGCACCTTGGCAGCCAGCACGCTGCTCCCTGGACGGGCGCTCGCCGAAGAGATGCTCGCGCTGGAGCGCGCTGGCGAGACCCCGGCCGGCTATCCGCCGGCACGCACGGGATTGCGCGGGAATCACGTTGGTTCCTTCGAGACCGCCCTCGATCTCGCTTTCAATGGCCGGCGCGACTGGGGGGCCGTTGAGGAGCCCGATCCCGATGTCTACGATCTCGTCGTCGTGGGGGGAGGCCTGAGCGGGCTGGCGGCCGCGCACTTCTATCGAAAACAACATCCGAAGGCGCGCATCCTGATTCTCGACAACCACGACGACTTCGGGGGTCACGCGAAGCGCAACGAGTTTCAGATTGGCAGCCGTACACTCATCGGTTACGGTGGCAGCCAGACCCTCCAAGAGCCGTCGTATTACCCCGACGTGGTGAAGGGTCTTTTGCGGGACCTCGGCGTTGACAAGAAGCGTTTTGACACCGCCTACGATCAGGGGTTTTTTAAACGAAACGGACTCAGAGGCGGCATCCATTTCAATCGCGAAAAATGGGGAGTCGACCGGATGGTTCCGTACGAACTGGGGATACTCAAAGATTACGTCCCCGTCGCACCGTCCCGACTCTCGCCGAAGGAAGCGGTGGAGCAGATGCCGATCTCCGAGCCCGCGCGGCGTGAATTCTTGCGTCTGCTGGTCACCGATCAGAATCAAATGTCTGAAATTCCGCTCGATGCCAGAGCGAAGTATCTCTTCACCCTCAGTTATCGAGATTTCCTGATCAAGCACCTGGACATTCACGAGCCCGAGGTTTTCGCCGTTCTGGAGGATCTCGCGTCTGACTCGGGTGTCGGCATCGAGGCAGTCCCCGCCGGCAGCGCCCTCTACTACACGAACCTGCCGGGCTGGGGTGCCACGGGCCTTCCGGACTCCGAGGAAACAGAGCCCTACATCCACCACTTTCCCGACGGCAACGCCTCGATCGCTCGCCTCTTGGTGCGCGAAATGATTCCGGCGGTTGCGCGCGGAAAGACGATGGACGACGTGGTGACGGCTCGTTTCGATTACTCGAAACTCGACGAAGCGAAATCGCCCGTTCGGCTGCGCCTGAATAGCACCGCCGTACGCGTGGAGCACGACGGAGACCCCAAATCGGCCAAGCGCGTTCGCATTTCCTACGTGCGCGGTGGTCACGCGTATCGCGTGCAGGCGCGTTCCTGCGTGCTCGCCTGCTACAACATGATGATTCCGCACCTATGCCCCGAGCTACCCGCGCCCCAACGCGAAGCGCTCGCCCTCCAGGTCAAGACGCCGATCCTCTACACGAATGTTGCACTGCGCAACTGGCAGGCGTGGAAGAAGCTGGGTATCGGCGCTGTGATCGCACCCGGGAGCTTCCACATCAACGCGATGCTCGATTTCCCTGTCAGCCTCGGCGGCTATCAGTATTCCAAGGGGCCCGATGATCCGATCGTCGTCCACATGGAACGATTCCCGCATCGATCCAACATGGGGTTGAGTCCGCGCGACCAGCATCGCCTTGGGCGCTACGAAATGCTCTCCACTTCTTTCGAAACCCTAGAGCGCAACGTACGCAGTCAACTCACCGGCATGCTCTCCGCTGGCGGGTTCGACCCGGCTCGGGACATCGAGGGCATCACGGTGAATCGTTGGGCACACGGATACGCGTACTGGTACAACCCACTCTTCGATACCTACTACCAAGACCGCGACGACGAGCGTTATCCCCACATGCAGGCCCGCAAGCGTTTCGGCCGCATCGCCATCGCAAACTCCGATGCCGGTGCGCGCGCCATGTTGGAATCAGCGGTCGAACAGGGCCACCGCGCGGCGACCGAACTCTCGTGATGCGCAGCGGTGATGAAGATCAAGGGAGTGGGGGCACTGCGGAACTCACTGGCGATCTCTCTGATCATTCAAGGTACGGACATAGTTGATTAGGTCCCATCTCCCGTTGACAGGGATGCGCTTGTAGCTCGGCATTCGCCTGCGGCCCAGGGTGAGGGTGGTGTAGATGTGCCCATCGCTGAATGCGTTGGCGAGGCTGAAACGGCCGCCAATCGGAATGACCACACCAAACGGTCCCGTGCCAAACGGCGGTCCGGCCACCGGACCATTGGCGTGGCCCTCGGCGCCGTGGCAAGTCGTGCAGTAGCGACGGAAGAGAGCCTGGCCGCTCTCGAGCGACGCGAGCGATGCGGGCACGGGGTTCAGCAGAGTCTCCTGCGCCAGGAGCTCCATGCCGCCGACGTTCGGGTACGGATTGCCCACTGGAACCGCGCCTTCGGGCGGGGCAAACCCCTGCCCTGCGCCATACATCGTGTTGTCCTCGAAGGCCTGAACCGCCCGCTGACGCTTCATCTGCGGGAACCACTCGGCGGACATCTGCTCCCAGCAGCCGAGGGAGCCACTCAAGAGCGCCATCACGGAGACTACTCTCGCCAGCTGGAGCGCCTTACAGCTGGACAAGGGTCACCTCTTTTGCGGGCTCGGCCCGCCGTGGGTGGGTAAGCGGATTACTGTAATCGCAACTGATGGTAGGAAGCAAATGAGCTGTGGCTAAGGAATGGAAGCAGGTCGTGCATAGGGGAAAAAGCAGATAGGAAGTTCGAGGGCTTCTGCTCGCTGGACCAGGAGGGCTACAACGCGGCCGGCCGGCGATGCTTGCGACTTCGACGTTGAACTTGCCACGACGCTCGGTATCGAGGTCGTGGCCGTCTCGGCCCAACTCCTGCTCGAAATCGGTGGTCTCCCTCACCGTTTGTCGCGTCAGGACCGTCTCGTGTACCTCGCCTGTCGCGAAAACGACTGGATCTGCCTTGCGAATGATCGGCACCTTCGGGGACTCTGCGAAGAGAGCGGGATCCGGCTGTGCTGAGGATTGGAGCAGATGGTGGTCGGAGTCCTCGGCAATTCGTTAAGCTACGGCTCCGCTATTGAAACGCGCCCATAGCTCAGATGGATAGAGCGTCTGGTTGCGGTCCAGGAGGTCGCACGTTCGAGTCGTGCTGGGCGCGCCATGAACCGCAGGACGGCCACCGGTTGAATCCCGACCGGTGGCCGTCTTTTTTTCTCGAAGGCCTGCAATTTCGGGTGGAGATCGCCACAAAGAGACGATCTGTAGGGCACGCCGAACGGGATTGGCCTCAACCCTCACCGCTCATGTGCCGATTTCCCCACTGTGGATCTCGCCCTGATCGTGCAGCAATTCCAACACCTGGACTGGACGCCCTTCCTTTTGGCCATCCTGGTCGGCGGGGCAGTCGGGCTCGAGCGAGAGCTGCACGGCCGGCCGGCGGGAGTCCGGACCCATATGATGGTGTGCCTCTCGGCGGCCATCGCGATCCAGGCTTCGCAGAGCGTCCCCAGCGCACTCGGCGAGAGCGTGGTGGGCAATATCGTTTTCGATCCCAACCGACTGGCTGCGGGCATCGTCACCGGCATCGGTTTTCTGGGCGCGGCCACGGTCATCCGCTCGGGTGACATCGTTCGCGGCATCACGACGGGTGCTTGTGTATGGGCCGTTGCAGTGCTCGGGATCGTGATCGGTCAGCAGCGCTACGCGCTCGCGATCGTGGGTGCGGTTGGGATGCTCGCGGTGCTGATCGGGGTTGACTGGATCTTTCGCTGGGTGAGACCGCTCGTCTACCGCCGCCTGGTGGTGGTCGGATCAGGAGCCGATCTCACCGCGATTAGCGCCTCACTGCGCGAAGTGCTGTCCCAAAACAAGATTCGGATCCAGGACATCGCGGGCCGCATCGACCCGGTCGCGCAAACCTGCGAGATCGATACCTACATCCGCTGCCGGAATCTCCACCAGGCCCCGAAACTCCTCACGCAGGTCGGCGCTCTGGAAGGTGTTTTGCACGTCGAGTGGGCCCAGATCTCGGGCTGAATCGCTCTCGCCTTCACGACCTTTAGTGGTGTCGCTCGTTATGGGACTGCAACCTCGGGCACCGGAATCCCCGACAACAGTGCGAGCGCAACCACGAGCCCCGCGTAGCTGATGAGCCCTCGCGCATCACCATGGGTGGGCGCATCTTTCGCAAAGCACTGAAAGCCGGCGCCAATCCCGAGCAGCACGAGCAGCCCCTCTTGCGTGGGAATCCAGCTGGCCGCGATGACCGCGAGCGCAATCCAACGCTGCGGGCGCGAGAGCGAGCGAAAGCCCCGCGCGCCGTCGAGCTGCCAGACGGGCACCAGGTTGAAGAGGTTGATCCACGCGCCCACCGTCGCAATCGCAGCGATGATCGGCAGTTGCGTCGCGTAATAGAGCACGAGTGTCGCAATGCTCGCGCCGAGCCCCCAGATCGGACCCGCGAGTCCGACACGCGCGTCTTCGCGTGCGGTCTGTGGATATTGGTGGAGCCGAACCATCGCGCCGAGGCCCGGCAGAAACATCGGTGCGGTCGCGCGAATGCCGAACTTTCGCAGCTCTGCGACGTGTCCCATTTCGTGAACGTAGATCGAGAGCACCACGCCGAGCCCGAACTTCCAACCCCAGGCCGCCCAGTAGACGCCGAGCGAGAGCAGCATCGTAAACAGCGTCGTCGATTTGCTCAGACCCAGCAGTAGCAGTTTGGCCTTCGTGGCGAGGAAGACCAGGATGAATTTGAATTTCCAGAACAGCATCGCGATGATGCCCGCTGCAGAGCCCGCCTTGAGCAATACGTGACGCGATTTTTCGCTGTTAGGCGACGCATCTTCCAGCGGTGTTTCAGACTTGGGGGCGAGCCCCGCATCGATCATCTCGCTGAGTTCCACGACGCGAGCGCGGATCACCTCGTGTTGGCGAGAGTCCGCGGGGAGCAACTCGAGCGCACTGCGCAGCGCTGCGGCCTGGTTGCGCAGCTCGCCGCGCGCCCGCGCGCGATCGGCGTCGGCGACGAGTTCCCTGAGCCGCCCGGCGTGCGGTAGGCGCCCGCAGCTCGGGCAGCTCAGCAGCTGCGCGGGCAGCTGCGTGCCGCACTCGCATTCGTAGATCGGGTTTGCGTCAACCAACTGCGGTGTCGCGCGCTTCGAGCCGGAAGGGGCCCTGCAATTCGATCTTCGCGCGGGCATTCATCCGGAAGGCTTGCCAGAGCGCGATGCCGATGATGAGGATTCCAATTGCATTTTCGAAGCCGGCCAGGAATGGGAGTGCGTAGGCGAGCAGGATTGCACCGATGATCCACGCAAGTTCCATCGCTTCCTTTTCTTCAGCCGGAGCAGCAGTCGAGCTTTCTCCCTCGGCCGTATCGGCTGTGGGATCTGCGATTTCGCTGCCTGCCCCGGGCTCGGAGTAGGTTTCGTTGAAGCCGCTCTCGAAATTTTCCCTGCCCTGTACATCAGACAGGATGATCGGAACGTAGGTCATCACGATTGCCGTGTAGGTGAGAAAGGCTGCAAGCAACTGATAGACGAGGCCACCCACCCGGTGAGAACCGAACTGCACGGCCATTCCAACGAGGTAGCCGACCGCGATTGCGATCAATCCGATCTCGTAGCCCGTGAGTTTCGTGACAACCATCCACAGCCCGCAGCCAAGTGCAGCAGCGAGTGCCCCGAGGCCTGCGGCGCCAAAGAATCGGGTGGCGGCGTTGCCCGGCGCCTTTGCGTTCTGGAATGCGAAGTGGCACGGCTCGCAAAGCACGTGCGAACCAATCGTGTAATAACGGTCGGTGATCGGTGTCGCGCACTGCGCGCAGACGGGCGTGGTATTCGTGGACGTTTCAGCGCGCTCGAAGTCGAGCGAGTCGAGAGATGCATTGGCTGCGCGCGACTGGGTCGGGCCTTCAAGATCGTTCGGCATCGTTGGGGTCCCGATGGGAGGGTGCAGCGGGAGCATATCGCAATTGCGGCTGGTGGATCGCGGGAAGGAGCCGCTAGGCTGGGCGCTCAGAGTCTCGAAGCTTCGAGACAGAAGGGGTCGAGGGATGAAGCGCAGCGATCGCGAACTCGGGATGAACCGGTCGATTTCACGCCGAGATTTTCTCAACGGTGTGGGGGCCGTTGCGGCGGGAACGCTGGTACCCGGACGCGCGCTCGC
>JAFDAW010000137.1 GCA_019313605.1 Deltaproteobacteria bacterium | reverse complement strand
TGCGGTTTGCGATTCGAGAGGGCGGCCGCACCGTAGGTGCCGGCGTCGTCGCAGAGATAATCGAGTAGAAAATGGCAGACGTCGGTTCACAGAAGATTCGAATTCGGATGAAGGCGTACGATTTCAAGCTGCTCGATCAGAGTGCGGGTGAAATCGTGGATACGGCGATGAGGACCGGCGCGAGAGTGGCCGGCCCCATTCCGCTGCCGACGTCGATCAACAAGTACACGGTCTTGCGCGGACCGCACATCGACAAGAAGTCGCGAGAGCAGTTCGAGGTGCGGACCCACAAGCGCCTGATCGACATCCTGGATCCGACGGCACAAACCGTCGACGCCCTCATGAAGCTCGAGTTGGCGGCGGGTGTCGACGTGGAGATCAAACTTTGAGCGGGGCAACTCCCCGCCTTTTGGCCGGCGCGTGTGAATGGCCGGCAATGAGCGAGTAGCGCGATGGCGACGCTGGAAGTCGTGACACTGGAAAACAAGAAAGCCGGATCCGTCGATTTGAATTCGACGGTCTTCGAGGCACCGGTGCGCACGGATCTGCTTCACGCAGAGGTTCGGCGTCAACTGACGCGGCGTCGGAGCGGAACGCACAGCACCAAGAACCGCGCGGCGGTTTCGGGTGGCGGTTCGAAGCCCTGGCGCCAGAAGGGCTCCGGGCGTGCGCGCCAGGGAACGACGCGGGCCGCTCAGTGGGCGGGGGGTGGCGTGGTTTTCGGGCCGGTGCCGCGCTCCTACGAGCACGCGCTTCCGAAGAAGGTTCGCGGGGCCGCGCTTCGCAGCGCGTTGTCGCATCGGCTCGCGGAAGGCGACATCACGGTCGTCGAGTCGATCGAGATGGATGGCTTCAAGACCCAGCGAGTGGTCGAGATTCTGCGCGGACTTTCGCTGGGAGATGTGAGCGTGCTCATCGTGATCGAAGCCAAGGATGAGCACATTCAGCGCTCTGCGCGGAATCTGCCCGGTGTGACCGTGCTCCCCGCAGAGGGACTCAACGTCCACGACGTTTTGCGACATCAAAAGTTGCTGGTTGCGAAGCCGGCGCTCGAAGCGATCGAGTCGCGCCTGGCCAGGAAATCACAGGAGTCAGATTCGTGAACGTCTACGAAGTCATACAGCGACCGCTGGTCACGGAGAAGAGCAACATCGCCCGCGAAGAGGCGAATATGGTGACGCTCGCCGTAAACCCGCGCGCAACGAAGTACGACATCCGCAACGCTGTCGAGTCACTCTTCAGCGTGCAGGTGCTCTCGGTTCACACCATGCGCCAACCCCGAAAGACCAGAAGGGTGGGCAAAAACGCCGGCCGCAAGCCGGAATGGAAGAAAGCGATCGTGCAACTCGCCGAAGGGCAGTCGATCGAATTCTTCGAGGGAGTGTAGTCAGGCATGGCGGTCAAGAACTACAAACCCACGTCGCCGGGTCGTCGCGGGATGAGTGTCTCGGATTTTGCCGAGATCACGCGGGGCAAGCCCGAGCGCTCCCTGTTGGGAGGCGCGGTCAGCAAGACCGGCGGGCGTAACGTTTATGGACGCGTGACTTCCTGGCAGCGCGGTGGCGGTCACAAGCGGCGCTACCGGAAGATCGATTTCCGCCGGGAAAAATACGGCATACCCGCGAAGGTTGCGGCGATCGAATACGACCCCAACCGCTCTGCGAACATCGCGTTGCTCCACTACGCGGACGGCGAGAAGCGGTACATCCTCGCACCCCAGGGATTGAAGGTGGGTGGCTCGGTGGTGTCAGGACCGGATTCTCCGCCCGAGCTCGGCAATGCGATCCCGCTGGGGAAGATCCCGTTGGGCTCGGTGGTGCACGCGGTCGAGATGAAGGCCAGTAAGGGCGCCCAGATGGTGCGCGCTGCAGGTGGCGCGGCGCAGCTGATGGCGCGGGAAGGCAATTACGCGACGTTGCGGATGCCGAGCGGCGAGCATCGATTGATTCACGTCAATTGCATGGCGACGATCGGCCAGGTCGGCAATGGCGAGCACGAGAATCGGAGCATCGGCAAAGCGGGCCGCAATCGCTGGCGGGGCAAGCGCCCCAATGTTCGGGGTGTCGCGATGAACCCGGTCGACCACCCGATGGGTGGCGGCGAGGGACGTACATCGGGTGGTCGTCACCCGTGTACGCCGTGGGGCGTTCCGACCAAGGGTCACAAGACGCGCAAGAAGTCGCGTTCGCAGAAGTACATCGTCAAGCGGCGGGGGAAGAAGTAAATGGCGCGATCGCTAAAGAAGGGACCTTTTGTCGATCCGAGCTTGCAGCGCAAGGTGGACAAGGCAACTCAGTCGGGCTCGAAGCAGGTGATCCGAACCTGGTCGCGTCGATCGATGATTCCGCCGGATTTCGTGGGCCTGACGTTCCACGTGCACAACGGAAAGCTCTTTGTGCCCGTATTCATAACCGAGAACATGGTCGGACATCGCCTGGGCGAGTTCTCTCCGACGCGAAAATTCACCGGCCACGCGTCGGATCGAAAAGTGAAGACACGCTGAGATGGAAGTCACGGCAAAACTCAGGAATTACCGGGTCAGCGCGCGTAAGGCGCGGCTGCTCGCTGACGAAATCCGCGGCAAGGGCGTCGAGGATGCATTGACGATCCTCGACCTGTCGAACAAGCGGTTCTCGAAGCCGCTCGCGAAGCTCGTTCGATCAGCACTCGCGAATGCCGAGGAAAAGAACGAGCGAGATAAGGCGGGGATCGACGTCGATAATCTCGTAGTGGAAACGATCATGGTTGATCAGGGCGCGAGCATGTGGCGGATTCGGGCTCGAGCGCAGGGGCGCGCGGCGTGGATCCAGCGACGGACGAGTCACGTGTCCATCGTTCTGGCGGAAAACTAGTCGGCCGGCGGCCGAAAATAGGGGCACAGAAACTTGGGACAGAAGGTACATCCCTACGGATTTCGATTGGGCACCCTCTACGGGTGGCAGTCCAACTGGTTCGCGGAGCGCGGCTATAGCGCGCAGCTTCACGAGGACATCAAGATCCGCAAATTCATCAAGAAGAAGCTCTTTCACGCCGGGATTTCGAAGGTGGTCATCGACCGGACGGGCGAGAAAATCGTCGTGAACATCCACACGGCCCGCCCGGGGATCTTGATCGGGAAACGCGGCGCCGAAGTCGAGACGCTCCGCGAAGAACTGGGCGTAATGTCGGACAACAAGGAAATCTTCATCAACATCCGGGAGATCCGGAAAGCCGAGCTCGACGCTCAACTCGTAGCCGAAGCCGTCGCGCTCCAGCTCGAGCGGCGAGTGGCTTTTCGCCGCGCGATGAAGAAGGCCGTGACTTCCACGATGAAGTTCGGCGCTGAGGGCGTGCGTCTTCAGTGTGCGGGACGTCTTGGTGGAGCGGAGATGGGAAGGCGCGAATGGTATCGCGAGGGCCGCGTCCCGCTTCACACGCTTCGTGCCGAGATCGATTACGGGATGGCCGAGGCGAAGACGACCTACGGAATCATCGGAGTGAAGTGTTGGGTATTCAAGGGAGACGTGGCGGACAAGGAGTTGCGCAAGGGCTCCCTGGCGCTTCGAAATGAAGAGGAGCCTGCGAGGTAGCCCATGCTCCAGCCCAAGAAAGTAAAACATCGCAAGCAGATGAAAGGCCGTAACCGCGGGAAGGCTTCTCGAGGTACGAACCTGGATTTTGGCGAATACGGACTGCAGGCAATCGCCTGTCGACGGATTACGGCCCGGCAGATCGAGGCTGCCCGGATCGCCATGACCCGGTACGTCAAGCGTGGCGGGAAGATCTGGATTCGGATCTTTCCCGACAAGCCGATCTCCAAGAAGCCCGCGGAAACGCGAATGGGTAAGGGAAAGGGCAATCCCGAGGAGTGGGTAGCCCTCGTGAAACCTGGTCGGATGATGTACGAGATGGAAGGTGTCGACGAGGCGACTGCGCGTGAAGCGATGCGCCTCGCCGCCCACAAGCTTCCGGTTCGCACCCGGTTCGTGATTCGAGGACACACGTCATGAAGCCGGCTGAATTCAGGGATCTTTCGTTGGATGAGTTGCACGCGAAGGGGCAAGACCTTCGCGGCGAGGCATTCAATGTCCGGATCAAGCGTTCGACAGGGCAGCTGGAAAACACGGCAAGGCTCAAGCAGCTGCGCCGCGACATTGCTCGCGTAGAAACAATCATACGCGAGAAGGGCGAGGCGACGAAGTGAAAAAGCGAGGAATGCGCCGAACACTCGTGGGGCAGGTCGTCAGCAACACGATGGACAAGACCGTGGTCGTACGGGTGGAACGGCTCGTGCAGAATCCGCGGTACAAGAAGTACGTCCGTCGTTATTCGAAGTTCATGGCCCACGACGAATCCAATGCATGCAACGTCGGAGATCGTGTTCAGATCATCGAACACCGCCCGATCTCGAAACAGAAGCGTTGGATGGTTCAAGAAACGCTGTCCAAACCGGCGCGGGTCTGACGGGAGAATTCGGTGATTCAGCAAGAGTCAGTACTCGAAGTCGCGGACAACTCCGGAGCGCGTAAGGTTGCGTGCATTCGTGTGCTCGGGGGATCCGGGCGCCGCTACGCGACGGTCGGAGACATCATCGTGGTTGCGGTGAAGGATGCGATGCCCAACGCGAGAGTGAAGAAGGGCGAGGTTCGCAAGGCGGTCGTCGTGCGTACTGCCAAGAGCATTGGTCGACCCGACGGTTCGTTCATCAAGTTCGACGACAACGCTGCGGTCTTGATCGACCCCCAGCGTGAACCCGTGGGTACCCGGATCTTCGGGCCCGTGGCGCGCGAACTGCGCGCGCGGCGCTTCATGAAGATCATTTCGCTGGCGCCGGAGGTGCTCTAGATGACTCCGAGATTGCTCGAGCGGTATCGGGAGACGATCGTCCCCAAGCTGAAAGAAGAGTTCGCCTACTCGAACCTGCACCAGGTGCCCGTGATGACGAAGATCGTGGTCAACATGGGGATTGGCGAAGCGGCAGCGAATCCCAAGCTGATCGAAAATGCGGCCGCCGAGCTCGCGTTGATCACGGGCCAGAAGCCGGTAGTGCGCAAGGCCCGTAAATCCGTCGCGAATTTCAAACTTCGCGAGGGACAGGCCATCGGTTGTTCAGTGACCCTGCGCGGAGTGCGCATGTGGGAGTTCTTCGACCGTCTGATGAACGTCTCGCTCCCTCGGGTTCGAGACTTCAAGGGGCTGTCGCCGAAAGCCTTTGACGGCCGCGGTAACTACTCGCTCGGCGTCCGGGAGCAGCTCATCTTCCCGGAAGTGGACTACGACAAGATTGAGCACGTTACGGGAATGAACGTCACGATCTGTACGACAGCGCGCAATGATGCGGAGGGGAAATCCCTCTTGACCCATCTTGGCGTGCCGTTTCGGCAATGAGAATCGCGAGGCAGACGAAAACATCATGATGACCGACACGATCAGCGACATGTTGACTCGAATTCGGAATGCGGGCATTGCTCGGCTGGCCGAGACGATGTGCCCTTTTTCGAAACAAAAGCTGGCTATCGCGAAGGTGCTCGAAAGCGCGGGTTTCATTCGGGACGTTCACACTGAATCCCGCGATGGACACCCGACTCTGGTGATGACGATTCGTTACGACGAACACGGGAAGCCCCTGATCGACGGAATTCGGCGCGTGAGCAAGCCCGGTCGCCGGGTCTACGTCGGCGCGCGAGATGTCTGGAAGGTTCGCAACGGCCTCGGTATTTCGGTGATCTCGACTTCGAAGGGGATCTTGTCGGACGATGGCGCGCGAGAGGCTTCGGTGGGTGGCGAAGTCGTATGTGAGGTCTGGTAGGGATGTCGCGAATTGGCAAAGCCCCGGTTGCAATCCCCAATGGTGTGACGGTGGAGCGCGTGGGAGACGAGATCCGGGTCAAGGGCCCGAAGGGCACGCTTTCCGAACGGATGCCGGACAGTATCGACATCAAGATCGAGAAAGCGGAAGTTGTCTTCGGAAGACCTGATGACCGACGCGACAATCGTGCACTGCACGGGCTCGCGAGGGCACTCGTTGCCAACATGGTGCAGGGCGTTACTCAGCCGTTCGTGAAGGAACTCGAAATTCAGGGCGTTGGATACCGGGCCGAGGCGGACGCGAAGACACTGAAGCTGAACGTCGGTTACTCCCATCCCGTCGACATGCCGATCCCCGAGGGCCTCAAGGTTTCGGTGGACCGCAACGTGATCGTGCGGATCGAGGGGGTCAGCGCTCAGAAGGTTGGCCAATTTGCTGCGAATGTCCGGTCCGTGAGACCCCCGGAGCCCTATAAGGGCAAGGGCATCCGCTACGTAGGCGAGCACGTTCGACGCAAGGTCGGTAAGGCCGGAGCGGCGGCGGCGGGATGAGGTTGCGGTGAAGCGAAAACTCGGAAACGCAAAAGTGAAGGCTTGGGTCGGTCGGCGCGCCCGTACACGGCGAAACGTCGAAGGGTCCGATCGCCCGAGGCTCGTCATCTATCGCAGCGCAAAGCACATCTACGCTCAAATCGTAGAGGCCGAGTCTGGCCATACGATCACGACGGTGTCGTCCCGATCGAAGCAGGTGATGGGGGGCGCAGCCACGGGTAACGTGGAGGCAGCGAAGACGGTCGGAAAGGCGATTGCGGCGGCCGCGCTCGAGAAGAAGATTGACCAGGTCGTATTCAACAGAAACGGATTTCTCTATCACGGACGGGTGAAGGCACTCGCGGAGGCCGCGCGAGAAGCCGGTCTTCAGTTCTAATCCCGTGCAAAATTCAGCTCAAGGGTGATGCCAACTGATGCGTAACGAGCAGATCAATCCCAATGATTTCGAATTGACGGACCGCGTGGTTCACATCAACCGCGTGGCCAAAGTCGTGAAGGGCGGCCGGCGCTTCAGCTTCAGCGCGCTGGTCGTCGTCGGAGATGGCGATGGCGTCGTCGGTGCGGGTTACGGCAAGGCCGGCGAAGTCCCCGAGGCCATCCGAAAGGGGGTCGAGCGGGCGCGAATGGCGTTGTTGCGTGTTCCCCTGATCGAAGGAACGTTGCCCCATGAAATCATCGGAAATTTCGGGGCCGCCAAGGTACTGCTGCGGCCGGCTTCGCCCGGAACCGGCGTGATTGCCGGTGGCCCGGTTCGCGCCGTGCTCGAGAGCGCGGGCGTGAAGGATGTTTTGACCAAGACCTTGGGAACGAACAATCCCAACAACGTGGTTCGCGCGACGATGACGG
>JAFDAW010000006.1 GCA_019313605.1 Deltaproteobacteria bacterium | reverse complement strand
CTCGATTGCGCTGTCGATTCTTGCTGGGGCTCTTCGACGCCACATGTCTTCTTGGCGGACGTGGAGCTTTTCTTCTGGCGCCGCTTGCGCGGAACCGACTCTTCGGTGCTTCCTGAAATATCCGGGGCCATGGGGGGAGGGCTCCTTACCAGTCTCTGTATCCGTAGATGATCTCCAGCCTAGCTACTCCACGTTGAGCTTCACGTCGTTACATTCGTTCGGCGATTCTCCTGTCGCACGGGCTGTCCCTGGAGGCGCTGTTTTGCCTCCAGAACGGCCCGCCAATCTTCACCTTCGCCGCGCAGCTGCTGTGTGAGGGCTCGGGCTTCCTCGTCGCGCAGCCTCTTTCGCAGCCATTGAATCGTATCGTCCAAAATACGCGTTGCCGTGTCAGCATCGAGTTCGGTACTGTTCGCCGCGAGCTCCCTCAGGAGCCTTTGCGTGTCGTCTCCGAGCTGCTCGCAGATGGCATCGACATCCACCCTCTCGCCCAGCGGCCTCGACACGAGCGTCCGAACGATCTCCGCTGCAGGGCCCGACGGAAGCAGGGTCAGGAGTTCGTCAGTCGATACGCGCTCGACGAGCGCCGGATATTCGATCAGGCTGCGCACGAGTTGGGCGGCGATGCGATCTTCCGGGCCGCTCTTGCGCGGCCGCACAGATACGGCGTCGCGCGGATCCTCGCCGCGACGCTGAGAATTCACCGCCGCTTCGACGTGCCTCGGTTGCGTTCCGACGGCCAGAGCGAGCTGCGTCGCGTACTCGTTCCGCTCCACCACTCCCGGGATCAACGCCAGCAGCGGCACGACTTCGGCCACGGCATCGGCGGTCTTCCAGGCGGTGTCGTGCCCGCCCGCTGCAACGCGCGCAATCACGGTTTCGATGGCGGGCGGAGCCGAGTCCACCAGGGCCTCGAGCGCCCTCGTCCCCTCTCGGGCCGAGAAACTGTCGGGGTCGTCACCCGCCGGGAGTGCCACGCCCCGCACGCGTAGGCCTTCGGGAAGTAATAGCTGCAGTGCCTTTTCAAGAGCGCGCTGTCCGGCCTCGTCGCCGTCGAAGAGCAGCACGATCTCGCCTGTGCGGCGGCGAAGATCTCGGACGTGATCGGGTGTGAGCGCGGTACCGCAGGTCGCAACCGCGAAGCTCACCCCCGCGAGGTCCAACGCGATCCGGTCGAAGTAACCTTCGACGACTACGGCGCGCGCAGCGCTGCGGATTGGCGCAAGCGCATCGGGGTAACCGTAGAACGCCGCGCGCTTGCGAAAGATCGGGCTCTCGGGGGTGTTGAGGTATTTGGGTTCCTGTTCCGGCGAAATCGCGCGCCCGCCAAAGCCGATCATTCGACCGCGCACGTCGCAAATCGGAAAGGTGACGCGATCGCGCAAGCGATCGTAGTGGCCACCGGATTTTCGCTCTGCGATCAGGCCGACCAACGCGCCGATTTCGGGCGAGATGCTCTCACTGCGCAGCGCATTGGTGACGGTGTCCCAGGAATCGGGCGCATAGCCCAACTGAAACTTCTCGATGGCCTCGGCGCCGAGGCCGCGCGCTTTCAGATAGGGGAGCGCCGGATTGCCCTGCACGAGCAGGGCTTTGCGGTAGCAGGCCTGAGCGATTTCGTTTGCCCGATAGAGGGCTTCGGTGTTGCTCCGCTCGCCGCCATCACGCGACTCGGGAACTTCGATCCCGCACTCCCGCGCGAGCGTCCGCACGGCCTCCGGAAAGGTCAGGTTCTCGACTTCCGTCAAGAACGTGAAAGCGTTGCCGCCCTTTTGGCAGCCGAAGCAGTAAAAACTCTGCCGATCGGAGTTGACGTTGAAAGACGGGGTCTTCTCGCTGTGAAACGGGCAAAGTCCGACGTAGTTACGGCCGGATTTCTTCAATGTTAGATGGCGACCGATGAGTTCGACAATGTCGACGCGGTCGCGGACTTCCTGGATGATCTCGTCAGCGATCCGACTCAAAAAATACGCCTCGCCCTAATTCGATACGCGTCTCATTTTTTTGAGCGCGCGTTTTCGAGCGGCCGCAGCCTTCTTCTTCTTGCGGACACTCGGCTTGTCGTAGTACTCGCGTCTCTTCAATTCACTCAGGATCCCGGCCTTTTCACATTGCTTCTTGAAGCGCTTCATGGCGACTTCGAAAGGCTCGTTATCCCGGACCTTGATCACGGGCATGAGTGGTTCTGTTCTCCCGGTACACAGGCGCCGCGACAGAATCGCGACCCTTTAGTTAGTGGTTTTCAGTTGGGTTCCGTGTCGAAAATAAGAGCCACTACAACGCTCATTAACCAGCAAAAACCCGTGGAAACTCAACTACTTTCGACTCTTCCCAGTGTGAGGCCAAATTAGCGCACCCCCCACCCCCGTTCAACCAGCAGCCGGCGACGGCTTGCGAACCGGGATTCCGAGCTCGAGCAGTCGGCGTTTGACGTCCGGAACGGTGGTTTCGTGAAAATGGAAGATCGATGCGGCCAAAGCGGCCTGAGAGTGCCCCCCCGCGGGGCCATCATCCAGGGCCTGCGCGAGGTCGTCTGCGCTGCCGCCACCGCCAGAGGCGATCACCGGGATACTCACCGCGTCGGAGACCGCCCGCAGCATCTCGAGCGCGTAGCCGCCTTTGGTGCCATCGCAATCCATGCTCGTGAGCAGGATCTCTCCGGCGCCCAGCTGCGCCATCTTCGCCGCCCATTCGACCGCGTCGATTCCGGTCGGGCGCCGCCCGCCATGGGTGCAGACTTCCCAGCCGTCCCCATCCGATCGGGCGCGGGCATCGATGGCGACCACCAGATTCGCACTGCCGATCTTCACGGCGGCCTCTCCTACGAGATCCGGATTCTCAACCGCGGCGGTCATGATCGAAACCTTGTCGGCCCCCGCATTCAACAAGTCGCGGATATCGGCGAGTGAACGCACGCCACCTCCCACCGTCAACGGCATGAAAACCGTCTCGGCGGTTCGCGTAACGACATCGAGCAAAATCCCGCGGCCTTCGTGGCTGGCCGTGATATCGAGAAAGGTAATCTCGTCGGCCTCCTGGGCGTCGTACATTTGCGCGACCTCGACCGGGTCGCCCGCATCGACGTGGTCGACGTACTTCACGCCCTTCACGACGCGGCCCTTGTCGACATCCAGGCAGGGAATGATCCGCTTCAGGAGCACGAGAGTTTCTCCAATACCCGACCGATGTCGACCGCGCCCGTGTAGACCGCGGTTCCGACAATTGCGCCTGCGATGATGCCGTCCGCGCAGGACGCGGCGCGCAGCACGTCTTCTTCCGAACTCATCCCACCGGAAGCGATCACAGGGATCGCGATCGCACGCGCGAGTGCGGCGGTCTCTTCGAGATTGGGCCCGCTGAGCATTCCATCGCGCGTGATGTCGGTGTAGATGATTGCGGCGACTCCGGCGTTTTCGAAACGGCGCGCGAGTTCGATCGCGGTCGTCTCGCTCTCATCGAGCCAGCCTTCCACCGCAACCCGGCCGTCCTTTGCATCGATCCCAACCGCAATCTGACCGGGAAACTTGCCGCACGCTTCGACGACCAGATCGGGATCGCGCAGCGCGACCGTCCCGAGAATGGCGCGCTCCACACCACTGCCGAGTGCATCTTCAATCGCCGCCAGCGTACGCAAACCCCCACCGAGCTCGACGGGTACGGAACCCATCTGCTCGGAAATCTGCCGAATGACGTCAGCGTTCTGGCGCCGACCCTCCTTCGCACCGTCGAGATCCACGACGTGAAGGCGCCGGATCGGATGCGCGGCAAAGCGCGCAGCTACCGCTACCGGGTCATCGTCGAATACGGTTGCGCGATCGTATTTTCCCTGCGCGAGTTGCACGCAGCGCCCACCGAGAACGTCGATCGCAGGTATGAATTCGAAATTCGTCACGATCAGGTGCCTCGGCTCAGCGTACGGGGGGCAGTGTGGCGATCGCGGAATCCGCCCCCCACTGCGCGAGTTCGGCAGCGGTGAGCCATCGCAGGCCGCCACCCGGGTAGCGCCGGGCGTTGACGATGTGCTCCGAGAGCGCGCGCTGGGTTTCGTCGAATTTTGAAGTCCAGATACGCTGTACGGGATCGGTGGTGTAGATCGACGCGGTGAAGGCCACGCTCGCCGCACCCGTCGACCCAAACCTCTCACCCTGGCGCTCCCGGTAGCGCGAAACCTGACCGATCATGATCGCGGTCGCCCCGAACTTCGCAGCCGCCAGGTCAGCGGCGGTTCTCGGGTTGATGTCCATCGGCTTCAACCCCTGGGCGTTGAGCGCGGTCGAGAGATCACTCGCGGGGATCACATCGATGCCGCGTTTGCCCATCGACTCGGTGATGAAGCGAGCCACCAGTTCGGCGGCAATCTCCGGACTGGTTGCACCCGCTTCGGCGCTGGGACGCATGGTATCCCTGTGGCTGAACGGCAGTACGGCGATGCGCTTCAACGATCCCTGCGGAATCTTCAGGGTCTGGTTCTGCACGACCGGCGCGGGGCGAATGACCGAGCAACCCGCGAGTGCGAGCACTGCTGCAACGGCGACGAGTCCGCGGGCACGCATCAGGATCCCGAAACCCAGAACGCGTACGCGTCGAGCAGGCGGCGACCCGCTGACTGGCTCTTTTCCGGGTGAAACTGCACGGCGAACATTCCCTCCCGGGCAACCGCAGCGGCAAACTCTCCACCGTAATCGACCCGGCCGACGACATCAGATGCGCGATTCGGAATCGCGCGATAGGAGTGTACAAAGTAGAAGCAGTCTTCGTCGGGAAGTCTCGACAACATCGGGTGATCCCCGCTGAACTTCACGGTGTTCCAGCCGATGTGGGGTACCCGCAGCTGCTCCCCATCCGGCGTTTGATCGGGAAAGCGCTCGACCCGGCCCGGCAAGACCCCGAGGCCGGGCGTCACGCCGTGCTCGTCACCTTCATCGAAGAGCACCTGAAGTCCCAGGCAAAGCCCGAGGTAGGGGCGCCGGGCGGCAAGCCGATCGCGCACCGCATCGTCCAGACCGCTCTTGGCCAGGCTCGCCACCGCATCCGCGAAGGCCCCCACACCCGGCAGCACGACGCCATCTGCACGGTTCACGGCCGCTGGATCTGCGGTGACGTCCGGATTCATACCGGACCGCTCCAGGGCCTTCGCGACACTGCGCAGATTGCCTGCGCCGAAGTCGACGACTGCGATTCGGGGGGAAGCGCTCATGGTGGCTGGATTACAGCGCGCCCTTCACGGTCGGCAAGCCCTTCACGCGCGGATCGATTTCCACCGCCGCTCGCAGGGCTCGCGCGAACCCCTTGAAGATGGCTTCCACTACGTGGTGGGGATTCTTCCCGTATGCGAGTTCCACGTGCAGATCGACCCCCGCGTTCTGCGAGAACGCGTAGAGAAAATCCTCCGTCAGAGACGCGTCGAAACTGCCGATGCGATCGTTCGCGAGATCCACCCGGTAGACGAGGTAGGGCCGATTCGAAATATCGAGTGCGATTTCGAGCTTCGACTCCGCCATCGGAAGCGAGATCGATCCGTAGCGTCGGATTCCCGCCGCCGAGCCGAGTGCTTCGCGAAACGCCTGGCCGAGTGTAATCCCGACATCCTCGATGGTGTGGTGGGTATCGACTTCGAGATCACCCTTGGCGGCAAGGCGTAGATCGAACGCGCCGTGTCGGGTAAAGCTTTGGAGCATGTGATCGAAGAACGCAATCCCGGTATCGATTTCGTATTCGCCAGATCCGTCGATGACGAACTGGACGTTGATTTCGGTTTCTTTGGTCTTTCGCTCGATGGATGCCGAGCGCCGTTGCGCATCGCTCATACTTCAGCCTCCGCGTCTGCATCTCGCGCCGCTTCGCGTTCGCGCCGCGCACGTCTGATCTTCTGTAGTCGAAGATCGATGGAAGTGCCGTGTCCCGTGAACCCCTCCATCGCGGCCAGGCGAATCACGTCCGCGCCGAGTTCTCGAAGCTTGGGCGGCTCGAAGCGCGTGACGCTCGTGCGCTTGAGGAAGTCATCGACACCCAGCGGCGAGAAGAAGCGCGCGGTTCCACCCGTGGGAAGCACGTGGTTCGGTCCAGCGATGTAGTCGCCGACTGCAACCGGCGTGTAGTGACCCAGGAATATCGCACCCGCGTTCGTAACCTGCTTTGAAATCCCCTCCGGGTCGTCGACGGAGATCACCAGGTGCTCCGGCGCGTAGCGGTTCGAAAGCTCGATGCACTCGTCCATCTTCTTCGCCACGATGATCGCGCCGCGCTTCGAAAGAGACTGCTTGGCCACACTGGCGCGATCGAGCGTCTTGAGTTGCTTCGCGATCTGTTCCTGGACACGAGCGACCATCGAGGCCGCAGTCGTGACCAGGATTGCACTCGCGAGTTCGTCGTGTTCGGCCTGAGAAATCAAATCCGCCGCCAACCAGGCGGGCGTGGCGCTGCGATCCGCAACGATCAACACCTCCGAAGGTCCGGCTTCGCTTTCGATCGCAACGTCTCCGAACACCAGGCGCTTCGCGGTCGCCACATACACATTTCCCGGACCCACGATCTTGTCGACGCGCGGAACGGTCTCGGTTCCATAGGCCAACGCGGCGATCGCCTGAGCACCACCCATCTTGAAGATGCGGTGAACGCCCGCGACCTTGGCGGCGATCAAGACTTCGGGTCGCACCGAGCCGTCGGGCAGCGCGGGCGTTGCCATGATGATCTCGGGCACCTCGACGACCGAAGCCGGAACCGCGTTCATGATCACGCTCGACGGGTAGGCGGCCTTGCCGCCGGGCACGTAGAGGCCCGCCCGCTCGAGCGGGCGCACGCGGTGTCCGAACGTGCCTCCTCCCTCCTCGCGGACTTCCCAGCTGGAGGGGATGCGCTTGCGGTGGAATTCCCTCACCCGCATCGCGGATTTGCCGAGCGCGGCGCGATCGGCCGGGTCGATCAGCTCGCCCGCTTCCTCCATCTCCTCGTTGCTGACTTCGAGCTTCTTGATGTTCGCGATCTTCGACTGGTCGTGTTTGCGCACCAGGGCGAGCAGGTCATCGTCGCCGCCCTCTCGAACGCGCTCGATGATCTTGCGGACGGTTTTTTCGACATCGTCGACATCGCTGTGACGACGATCGACCAGGTGTGCGAATTCCTTTTCGAAATCGGGGCTATCCGTACGCAGGACCGGAAGGATTCCCTTGGCTTTGGGACGACTCGCCATACTTATTTCTCCCGCTTGATTTCGGCTCCGAGCGCGCGAAGTTTCGCCTCGATGCGCTCGTAACCTCGGTCAATGTGATAGACGCGATTCACCACCGTGTCACCCTCTGCAGCGAGCGCAGCCACAATTAGCCCCGCCGAAGCCCGCAGATCCGTCGCCATCACCGGCGCCCCCATTAGCCGGGGAACGCCGCGAATATGCGCGGAACGGCCGGAAACAGAAATATCCGCCCCCAGCCGCTGGAACTCGGGAACGTGCATGAATCGATTCTCGAAAACCTGCTCGACGACGACGCTCGAGCCCTCGGCCACCGTCAAGACGGCCATCAACTGGGCCTGCATGTCGGTCGGAAAGCCCGGAAACGGCGCCGTAACGGCCCGTAGCGGTTGCACGGGGCCCGCCATCCGAGCCCGCACAGTCCCCTCGTCCGTTTCGATTTCCGCTCCGGCTTCGCGAAATTTTTCGAGGGTCGATTCCATGAATTCGGGTTTCACGCCCGTGACGCGGACATCGCCGCCAGTGATGAGCCCCGCGGCGAGCAGAGTGCCGGCCTCGATCCGGTCACCGGCGACCGAGTGCTCGGTGCCGCTCAGGGACTCGACTCCGCGGATGACCACGTGATCGCTTCCGGCTCCCTCGATTTCGGCGCCCATCGCGCTGAGCACCGCCGCGAGTTCCACCACCTCGGGCTCTCGGGCGGCGTTCTCGATCACAGTCTCCCCGCGCGCGAGGGTGGCCGCCATCATGACGTTCTGTGTCCCGTTGACCGTCGTCAAATCGAAAGCCACTCGCCCGCCGCTGAGTTCGGCGGCCGTGGCCTCCACATAACCGTGGTCGAGTCGAATCTTCGCGCCGAGGGCCGCCAATCCCTTGAGGTGCTGATCGACGGGCCGCACGCCAATCGCGCAACCACCCGGCTCGGAAACCCGAGCGCTGCCGAAGCGCGCCAGCAAAGGCCCCAGCACCATGAACGACGCGCGCATCTTGCGGACCAGATCGTAGGGGGCCTCTGGCTGATTGAGCGTCGTCGGGTCGATCCGGAGGCTCTGTTCGTCCCCCTCTGCCCAGTCCGCGGAAGCTCCGAGAGCGCGCAAGATCTCCAACATCGTCTCGACATCGCGCAGCCGCGGAACGTTGCGGAGGATGACTTCGCTGTCGGCCAACAATGCCGCGGCCATCAGAGCCAGGGTCGAGTTCTTCGAGCCCGAAGCCCGAATTTCTCCGTTGAGCCGTGTGCCACCGCGAATCAGGATACGATCCATCAGCCGATCTCACTCGCGGGGGGTCGTGGCCCGCGCGCCGATACGACGCGGGGACGTTGGGCGAGGTCCCGGTGGGTGATGACATCTCCCAAGCCGGCCTCGCTCAACCAGTGTGCCACGGTTGGCGCCTGCTCGGGAGCCAACTCCAGCGCAAATCCGCCATCCGGAGCGAGAAAAGCCGTACAGCCCTCCACCAGTTCGCGAATGATCGCCAATCCATCCTGGCCCGCGAAGAGCGCAACGTCAGGTTCGTGGGCAAGTTCCGGAGCCAGCTGCGACCTCTCGGATTCCGCTAGATAGGGGGGATTCGAAACCACGAGTTCGAATCGCCGCCCGAGCACGGGCCCAAACAGGCTGCCCTCCACAAATTCGATCCGCTCTTCCAATCCCAACTCCCGAGCGTTTCGCTCGGCGACCTTCAGCGCGGCCGGTGAAACATCAGTGGCCGTGATCCGAGCCTGCGGGCGCTCGCTCGCGATCGCGAGGGCCACCGCTCCGGAGCCGGTTCCGATATCGAGGATCTGCGCGTCGGTGTCGCGCTCGGGCAAGCGATCCAATGCAGCTGCGACCAGGGTTTCGGTGTCGGGCCGCGGAGACAGCACATCGGCGGTAATCCAAAGCGGCAGAGACCAGAATTCCTTCTCGCCGAGCAGTTGAGCGACCGGTACGCGCTCGTCGGCACGCCGCCGCACCAGCTCGCGGTAGGCGTCGCGCTCGCCCGGACTCGCGGGTTTGTCGAAGTCGAGATAGAGACGCATTCGATCGACGCCGAGCGCGGATGCCAGCAGACATTCGGCGTCGAGCCGCGGGGTCTCGATCCCCAGGTCGGAAAAGTGTTGGGTCGTCCAGCGCAGCAACTCGAGAATCGTCCAGGTCTGGGGCTTCGGGGTAGGTGCAGTCACGCTGCACCCCCCGCGAGTTCCTCTTCGGCAAATTTGCTGCGGATCCCGTCGATCAATTCGTCGAGATCACCTTCCATGATCGTCGCGAGGCGATGGAGAGTGATGCCCGCACGGTGATCGGTCACGCGCATCTGCGGATAATTGTAGGTTCGAATCTTTTCGGAACGCTCGCCCGTTCCAACCTGGGCTCGACGTGCGCCGGCCCGATCTGCGGTTTCTCGCTGAAGTTCCAGGTCGTAGAGCCGCGATCGGAGAACCATGAACGCCTTCGCCTTGTTCTTGTGCTGGGACTTTTCATCCTGGCATTGCACGATGAGACCCGTAGGCAGGTGCGTGAGGCGGATGGCGGAGTCGGTCGTGTTGACGCTCTGCCCACCAGGGCCCGACGAGCGGAATCGATCGACCCGTATTTCGTTGGGGTCGATCTCGATGTCGACTTCTTTCGCTTCCGGCAACACAGCCACGGTGACGGTGGAGGTGTGGATACGACCTTGAGACTCAGTGGACGGAACGCGCTGCACTCGATGCACACCGCACTCGTAGCGAAGTCGACCGAAGGCCTCTTTGCCCTCCAGGTTGACGATCGCTTCGCGAATCCCACCACCATCGGTTTGAGAAATCGAGAGCGGCTCGATCTTCCAGCCGCGCGTCTCCGCGTAACGGGAGTACATGCGAAAGAGATCCGCGGCAAAGAGTGCGGCTTCGTCTCCACCGGTTCCCGCGCGAACTTCGAGGATGGCGTTCTTTTCCTCGTCGGGATCCTTCGGGACCAGCAGCAGCCGAATCTCGCGCTCTAGCGCGCCGCGCTGCTCTTCGAGTTCCGCCAGCTCGGTCTCGGCGAGCTCGCGCATCTCGGCGTCGTCGTCTTCGAGCATTGCGTTGGCGTCTTCGATATCGGCGAGCATTTGTCGGTAGCGCGCGCCAGCTTCCGCCAGCGGGCGAATCCGCGATAGCTCCTTGGCGACGGACGCATATTCGGCGGGAGCACTGGCAATGCTGGGATCAGCGAGTCGCTCTTCGAGCTGACTTGCCTTCGATTCAAAAACCGAAATCTTGTCCAGAAGATCCGACATCACCCATCCCCACAAGCCGCACGGCGCCGCAGCCCAACACTAGCTGCGCGTTGGCCTTCGGCCAAAGCTTACGCGGCGTCACGTGACCCAACGGGTCACGCTCCTTGATAGCCGCCCCAACGGACGCCAATTGCGGGGTGAAAAATTCGCTTCGTCGAACTCCGGAGAGATCGGTGATCAGGAATTCATCGACGCGAGAAAATCCTCGTTGGACTCGGTCGCCTTGACCTTCTCGAGCAGGAACTCCATCGAGTCCACCGTGCTCAGCGGCGCCAGGACCTTGCGCAGAATAATCATCCGATTCATCGTTGCCTCGGGCAGCAGCAATTCTTCCCGCCGGGTTGCCGATCGATTGATGTCGATTGCGGGGTAGGTGCGCCGATCTGCGAGTTTCCGGTCGAGCACGATTTCACTGTTACCCGTGCCCTTGAACTCCTCGAAGATCACTTCGTCCATGCGGGAGCCCGTGTCGATGAGTGCGGTCCCGATGATCGTGAGACTGCCACCCTCCTCCACGTTGCGAGCCGCACCGAAGAAGCGCTTCGGCTTGTGGAGCGCATTCGAGTCGACACCACCGGAGAGAATCTTCCCCGAGTGCGGAACCACGGTGTTGTGGGCCCGCGCCAGGCGCGTAATCGAGTCGAGCAGAATCACGACATCGCGCTTGTGCTCCGTCATGCGCCGCGCCTTCTCGATCACCATGTCGGCGACCTGCACGTGGCGGGTGGCCGGCTCGTCGAAGGTCGACGAAATCACTTCGGCCTTGACGTTGCGCATCATGTCCGTGACTTCCTCGGGCCGTTCGTCGATCAGCAGCACGATGAGGACGACTTCGGGATGGTTCTCGGCGATCGCGTTCGCGATGTCCTTGAGGATCATCGTCTTACCCGCCTTCGGAGGCGAAGTGATCAGCGCGCGCTGACCCTTCCCGATCGGCGCGATCAGATCGATGATGCGGGTGGTGAGGCCGCCCTTCGGCGACTCGAGGTTGAATTTCTCCTCGGGGTAGAGGGGCGTGAGGTTATCGAAGAGGATCTTGTGTCGCGCCGCTTCCGGCGACTCGAGGTTGATCGAGTTGACCTTGAGCAGCGCGAAGTAGCGCTCGCCCTCTTTCGGCGGCCGAATCTGGCCGAGCACCGTATCGCCGGTTCGCAGGCTGAAGCGCCGAATCTGTGACGGCGAGACGTAGACGTCGTCTGGTCCGGCGAGGTAGTTCTGGTCTGGAGCGCGCAGAAATCCGAACCCATCCGGCAGGGTTTCGAGCACGCCTTCCGCGTAGATCTTCCCCTTCTTTTCGGTCTGGGCCTTGAGAATCTCGAAGAGCAGATCCTGTTTGCGCAGTCCGGCCGCGTTTTCGACCGTGAGCGACTCGGCGAGTTCCACGAGGCCCTCCATCGGCCTCTGCTTCAACTCCATCACGTTCATCCGCTCGGCGTCGGGATCGTCGTCGTCCTCGAGATCGTCCTCGTAGGGCTCGTCCTCCGGAAAATCCGACATCTGCTGGCGGCGACTATCGCCGCGCGGAGCCTCATTCCCGTTGGCTCCGTTTCCTCCGCGCGAGCGGCGGGAGCGGCCTCGCCTCGGTCGGCCTTGGTTGGAGTTGGAATCGCTAGAGCGGTGAGTACCCACAGGATGTTCTCTCTATTTTTGTTGACGGTTGTTGAGTTTCGAGTTTTTTGTTTTTGTTTTTGTTTTTGGAATTTGCCCTGAAAAGGGGTGGATGATTCAAAAGGCAGGAATCGATCAGTGCCGGGCTCGAGGGGATTTGCGGATCGTGGCCGTGGAACCCACGCCACTCAACGCAAGGACTCGGTCCTCCGGAGGGATATGACGGGTTCGGTTCTATCTCTCTATTCGGCTACCTACGTTCATAAGTTGATCAATATTGTGGAGCCCCAGAATTGCAGAGCCCCGAAAGCCGCCCAGACCCACCCAGCGGCCATTTCGCTGCCGATTCGCCCATTCCGGCCTCAATTTCGCCGGGTGCCAATCGGTAGGAAGTGGAAGGATCAGGTGGAGTCCCTCAGAACGGCTTGGATCGCCGACTTCCGCGTGTAGCGAGACGAGGCCGCGGCCGATCTGACGGGGGGAACACTCAAAGCGTAAGGCCACTATTTTGAAGTGTCAACCCTCTGCGATCGGGTGGCCTGCAGAAATAAAATGCACGAGGCGGCCGGTTTCGGGGCCATCCCGCCGGTAAGAGTAGAAGCGCTCGGCGTCACAGGCCGTGCACGCACCCTCCAAATATCCGATCCGCTCCCTTTCAACTCCTGCTGCGCGCAGCGCTTCCCGCGCGAGCAGGCCGAGATCAAGCTGGGCGTGACCCGGGCGCGTTTGGCGCAAAGCGCGCGGAAGGATTTCGG
This sequence comes from Deltaproteobacteria bacterium, assembly GCA_019313605.1. GTDB lineage: Bacteria > Myxococcota_A > UBA9160 > UBA9160 > SMWR01 > JACZVU01. Next base: position 19,945 of record JAFDAW010000006.1, on the reverse strand, counting down.
AAAAATGCAGCTCCAGGGCGGCCAACACCGGTTCGTCCACCTCGTAACAGCAATTCCCAATATGGGGACCGATCACCGCGGTGACCCGCTCCGATTTTCCCAATCGATCCCGCAATGCGGCCAGGCCGGCACCAATCACACCGGCCGCGAGGCCACGCCAGCCCGCGTGAATGGCGGCGACTGCGCGCCCGCGGTCGCCCGCGAGCAGGATCGGCAAGCAGTCGGCCGTCACCACCGCGATGCGCACGCCAATCTCTTCCGAAATCACCGCGTCCGCTTCGGGGGCCAGATCCCGCTCGGCACACTGTGCGGCGGTGGCGACCGCAACACCGTGCACCTGGCGGGGGCACCTCAAATCTGCGAGTTCCGCAAAGCCGCGCAGGCCGAAACCGTGATCGACTCCGATGCTCGACAACAACGCGTGCCGAAGCGGCAGCGCGACGTTCACTTTTGATTGTCCTCACGCCGCTCGAGGTTCGCGAGCAGCATCGTCATATCGACTGGAAGCGGCGTCTCGAACCGCATGGTTTTCCCACTGCGAGGGTGCACGAAACCAAGGGCAGCCGCATGAAGGGCCGGGCGTTCCAATTCGATCCCTCGACTTCGAGATCGCCCGTACACGGTGTCACCAACGATGGGCAACCCGATCGAAGCCAGATGAACCCGAATCTGATGGGTCCGTCCGGTTTCGGGGAAGATGTCGAGCGCCGCTCTCTGGCATTTTGGAAAGCGCCGCGTGACGCGCCACACGGTCTGCGCCTCGCGGGGTGCCGAGCCGCGCACCGACATGCGCTTGCGGTCCTTCGGATGACGCCCGATCGCGCGATCGACGCGACCCTCGTCCGCGCTGGGCGTACCGCGAATGACCGCGCGGTATACGCGATCGATTGTATGATCGTGAAACTGCTCCGCGAGACGACGATGGGCTTCATCACATTTGGCGGCGACCAACACACCCGAGGTTCCCCGATCCAGGCGGTGGACGATGCCCGGCCGCTCGACGCCACCGATCCCGGCCAGGTTGTCGCAATGGTGGAGCAGAGCGTGCACGAGCGTTCCGCTCGAATGCCCAGGGGCAGGATGGACGACCATCCCGGCGGGTTTGTCGATCACGATCAGATCTTCATCTTCGTAGAGAATCTCGAGAGCGATGGCCTCTGGCTCGAGCGTCGACTTGGCGAGTTCAGGAGGCGTCGCGTCGAGGGCGTCACCCAGACGCACCGACTGGCTGGCGCGACACGAGCAATCGTTGACGCGGACGCGGTCGGCGTCGATCCAGCGCCGGGCTTGCGAGCGCGTGATTCCCGCGACTACAGCGAGCGCGCTGTCGAGTCGCTGGTCGGCTTCGGACTCGTCGATGATGAAGTGTAGAACCGTCATGGGGTGCTACTCGGTGACACGGATGCTCGCGGCTCAGCGGCTCTCGAAAAATCGCCCCTTGCGGCGATCTTCGTCACCTTTGTCGAAGCGCTTCATGTAGCTCGCCGCGACGCCCTTGCCTTCCAATCCGACGCAATTCGCGTAAGCGGCGACGAAGCCGCGCACGTAGACGGAGTCGGGGAGGTCCGCGAAGCGCTCTTCTTCGATGAACCCAAGGTAGGTCGGACTGATCTTCGTGACTCTTGCGATGTCTTCGATTTCCATTCCGCAGCGGATGCGGAAGTGCTTCAATCGCTCGCCGTCGAAGTCACCGGTACCGTCATCGAGGTGCGTGAACTCATCTTTATGGAGCGGCACCGGGCTCTCACCAAATGTGTTTTCAATCGGGACCAGCGGCGCGCTCGGCTCTGCCGGCGGCAGCTCTTCCTCCGGTTCGATCTCCAACGTCGCATCATACTCACTTCTCATTCGGCTGTCGCAGAGAACCCGATAGGCCATCTCGACCCGCTCTCGAATTGCAGCGGCATCACCCTCGGCGAAGACCGAATAGCCGGCCAACGAATCGTCGGTGTAGGTCGCCAACGCCAACCGGTAGGCGCGCTCGACTTCTTCTCTCGTCGCAGCCGGGTGCGTCTCCAGGATCTCGTAGTGGTTCTGCTCGGAAATTGACTTCACATCGAGCCTTCTTGGGATTCGCCAGCCGCTCCGTTCGCCAATAATTTCCGGGCGATTCTGGAGATATAGATCGCGGCGTCGGATCGCGGGTAGACATCGATGAGCGGACGCCTTGCGCGAACACTGCGGCGTGCCGATTCGTCGTGATTCACGTAGCCCAGATATTCAGCCTCGATTCCAAAGAACTTCCGACACACACTCTGGATCGAAAACCCGAGCTTGATGTCGTCGGCCGTTCGGACATCGTTGATGATCAGGCGCGGGTGAAACGCGCGCATCGTTTCGACGAAGCGCGTGCCCTCGGTCGGATCGAGTGTCTGGATTTCGCGAAGGAGTTCGAGGGGAGTGCGGATCCCCCGATCGTTTCGCTGATCCATCGCGAGCGTGACGATCTTGCGCATGTCGTGCGAAGCCATCGCCAACCGCAAGCGGCGATAGAACGCAGCCCGAATGAACCCGTAGGCATTCTCCACCGATGTAGGCTCGGGAGCAATCACGATCACCCCCTCATCACCAATCATGAAGTAATCCATGACCGCTGCGTGTGTACCGGCTCCGAGATCGAAGAACACGAAGTCAGTGTCGAGTTCGCGCAACTCGCGCATCAGGCGAACGCGACGAGACTGGGTGGGCTGGGGGGTCGCGAGATTGCCATCGGTTGCAGCGATCAACTGCAGGTTGGGGATCGGCGTATCGAGGATCAGCTTGCCGAGATCTTCTTCGCGCTGGGCGACAAAGTCCGCCAGGCTGGCTCGCGGCTTGGGGACCCCCACGCAGGTGTGGAGATTCGGACCCTCGAGATCGCCGTCGACCGCGACCACGCGATGGCCCAGGCGCGCCAGAGACGCGGCCAGGTTGGCGACGATGAAGCTCTTGCCGACGCCACCCTTGCCCCCGCCCACGGGAATCAATCGCGCACGACGGGAGCCGCCCGACCCATTCAGGAGCTTCGATGCGAGCTTGTTCAACCTGTCGCCCACTCTGGTCTCACTCGTGTACGCGCAACGCGCGGTTTTAGTCGGAGCATCCAGCGGATCGACCACTTCGCTCGACAATGCTCAAGAAGGGTCGCCACTCATTGTATCGAACACTGGAACCAATGTGGTTCATCAGTGGCGACCAGCGGGGCTTGGCCGGGATTCGCTTGAGGCGCAATCGCGCCTGCTGGGGAGTTCGCCCCCCCTTGCGCCGGTTGCATTCGACGCAGCTGCACACGACGTTTTCCCAGGTCGTACGCCCCCCGAGCGCGCGCGGGATCACGTGGTCGAGGTTGAGTTCGGAACGGTGGGGTCGCTCGCCGCAATACTGACAGGTGAACTTATCGCGGGCAAAGACATTGACGCGGCTGTAACGCACGTGACGCTTGGGTACACGGTCGAAACTCGGTAGCAGGATCACTCTCGGCACGCAGATCGAACCGCTCGGCGTGCCGATCACCGCGCTTTGTTCGGTGCCCCGCAGCCGCCGCCAGGTCTCGAAGTCGAAAGTCTCGTACTCCTCGTTCACGACCCGCGCGAGGTCCCGGTAGACGAGCGCAAACGCCCGCCGGGCCGATGTGACGTGAATCGGCAGGTAGGAGCGATTCAGGACTAGGACGGTCGCATTCAACACGATTTCAGCGGCTTATCGTACGAGACCGGCAGCCTTCATTCAACGCGACTGATCTCCTCGAGCGCGAGACCGACCGCCTGCTCGACGGCGTCCTCATCACCCTCCAGCAGGGTCCGAACGTCGAATATCAGCGCGTCGTCCCGAAGGCGCGCAACCACCGGGATCGGAGCGGCACGCAGACGCTTCGAAATTTTCTCCGCGCTCGCAGACGCCCGCAGCACGACGACCCAGCTGTCGAGTTCGAAGCCGGGCATCGAGCCGCCCCCCACGAAGGCTCGATCCGGCTCGGCGTGGATGCGCGCGGTGTCGCCCCACAGCTTGTCGAGACTTGCCGCCAACGCGCGAGCGCGCAGCTCCAATCGCTCCAGGGGTTCGAGCAGCTGGCGCAACACCGGAAGTTCCCGCTCGGCGCGGCCCTCCAGATAGCACTCGAGGGTCCAATCCAGCGCCGCGAGGCTCAACTTGTCCAGACGCAGCGCGCGGGCCAATGGGTTGCACAGCATGGCATCGACGATCTCCCGCGAACCCAGAATCAGGCCCGCCTGGGGTCCGCCCAGCAATTTGTCACCGGAGAAGCACACCACGTCCGCGCCCAGTTTCAGGCGCGCGGGCGCGTAGACCTCGACGGGAAAACCGTGAGCGCTGAGGTCGACGAGGGTCCCGCTGCCGAGGTCTTCGACGACGGGAATACCCGCCGCGCGCCCGATCTCCGCGAGCTGCCCAAGCGACGTCTCGGCCACGAAACCGCTCAGCTCGAAATTGCTGCGATGGATCTTCAACAACAGCCCGGTGCGCTCGCGGATGGCTCGCTCGTAGTCGCTCGGATGAGTGCGGTTGGTGGTGCCGACCTCGACGAGATCCACCCCCGCGCGCTCGATGATGTCCGGAATCCGAAACGAGCCGCCAATTTCGACCAGCTCGCCCCGCGAGACGACGACTTCCCGATCCCTCGCGAGGGTGTCGAGCGCCAACAAGACGGCCGCAGCATTGTTGTTGACCGCGAGCGCGGCCGGAGCTTCGGTGAGGAGCGCGAGTTTCGAACACACCCCCGCGAGCCTGTCGCCGCGCCGGCCGGTTTCGAGATCGAGCTCGAGGTCCGAGTAACTCGCGGCGGTTCGCTCGATCGCCTGGACGGCACCGGGCGCCAAGGGCGCTCGGCCCAGATTGGTGTGGAGCGGGATTCCCGTGGCGTTGACGACTCGGGACGGCTGGCCGCCGCACAAGGCTGCAGCCAGCTCAGCGGACCGGTCGACCAGATCCTCCGGCAGCGGGTTGCCTTCAGTGGATTCCGGCGCGGGTTCCGCCAGGCGCTCCCGCGCCTCCGCGAGGGCGCGCCGAACAGCCTCGAGGACCGCCCAGGCAGGCAAATTGGGACACTTCGCGGCCACCGCGTCGGCCAACCGATCGACAGCTGGCAATGCCCTGCGGGGATCAGGCTTGACCTCGGGGCTCCGATACATGACTCTCCTAGTTGAATTTGCTTGGTGCGGTCCTGCGGGGATCGCGTTTTAGGAGTTGCACGACATTGTTGCTGAAAACTGGCCACCCGTCCCGTGGATGGGTGGAGCCTGATTTCTGCAGCTCCTCAAATGACTCCGCGGGCGACTGGGGTGAGCTGGACGGGCGGCGGGGCGCTGCCGGGGCTCGGAAACCCAATCGCATGTCCACACCGTTTTTGGGAATTACTGTGCGAGAAAACAATTTTGTTTGCGAATTGGGGAACTTAGAGCCTGTTCCCGCCCTGCTCGGACCCGACCGGGTCCCGAGTACCGCTTAGCCCCGCCAGAGGTCCGCGCGCAGCTGCGCGGGCCCTTTTGATAGGCAAAAAGTCCCAGTTCCGGCTCGCCAGAGCCGAAGGGCGCAGCGTGCCCGGCTCCCCTCGCCGGATCGCGCACCCTTCGCGGGAATTTGTGAAATGACGAACGAGATCGTGATCAACGCCTCGGTCGGGGAAACCCGAGTGGGGATCATCGAACGCAACCAATTTACGGAACTCCACATCGAGAGAGCGGGCGAGCAGAACGTCGCCGGCACCGTCGTCAAGGGGCGCGTGACCCGGGTACTGCCCGGAATGCAAGCCGCCTTCGTGGACATCGGCCTCGAGAAGGCGGCGTTTCTCTACGCCGGCGATTACTACGACAACTTGAGGAAGGGCAACGGCGACGGCGATGCCCCGGAGCGCGGCAGAGGTCGCTCGCGCAACGGCAGCCGACAACAGCCGCCGAGCATCGACACCATGCTCCGCGAGGGCCAGGAGATCGTCGTCCAGGTCGCCAAGGAGCCGATCGGCAGCAAGGGCGCTCGGATCACCTCCCACATTTCGATTGCGGGCCGCCACCTGGTGGTCACGCCGCTTTCGCCGCGGGTGGGTGTCTCCCGTCGCATCGAATCCGATCGCGAGCGGCGCCGGCTCCGAGAGATCGTTTCCAAAGCCCGTCCGGAAGGTCTCGGCTTCATCATCCGAACGGCCGGCGACAATGCGACCGAAGCGGATCTGCAAGCCGACATCCGTTACCTGACGACGGTTTGGAGCGACATCCAGAGCAAACGGGAAGGCGCGAGTTCTCCGTGCGACCTCTACTCGGAACTCTCCCTGCCGCTTCGGGTGATTCGCGACTTCGTGAACAACAAGACCAAGCGCATCGTGATCGACGACCGTCGCGTCTACGAAGAGATGGATGATTTCCTGACGCGCTTCGTCGCAGACCCGAAGCCGCGGCTCGAGCACTACCGGGGCGCGCTTCCGATCTTCGATCACTTCAATATCGAGTCGTCGATCGACGCCAACCTGGGCAAGAAGATCTTCCTGAAATCCGGCGGGCATCTGGTGATCGACCAGAGCGAGGCGCTCACGGCGATCGACGTCAACACCGGGCGCTTCGTCGGCAAGCGCGACCTCGAGGACACGGTTCTTCGGACGAACCTCGAAGCGGTCAAAGAGGTCGTGCATCAACTGCGCTTCCGAAATATCGGCGGCATCATCATCATCGACCTGATCGATATGGAGAGCGCGGAAAATCGCAACAAGGTTTACAGCGCACTCCAGGAAGCTTTGAAGCAGGACAAGGCGAGAACGAACATCCTCAAGATCTCGGAACTCGGCCTCGTCGAGATGACGCGAAAGCGAACCCGGGAAAATCTCGTCCAGCAACTCTGCGAACCCTGCCCGAACTGCGAGGGACGCGGCTACGTGCTCTCGAGCGAGAGCATGGCCTACAAGATTCTGCGCGAAATTCGCAAGGACCTGCCGCGCTTCTGCGGTCGGAAGATTGCCATCAGCGTAAATCCGCGCGTCGCGGAAGTTATGCTCGTCCGCGCCCACAAGGCCTGCACGGAACTCGGCCAGGAACTCGGCTACGAAATCGAAGTCCGCGGCCAACCGGGGCTCCACCAGGAGCAGTTCGAAGTGACCGCTCTGGACAGTGGCCCTCCCGTATCCATCCCGCTTCAGTGGCTCGGCTTTCCGGCCGAGGCCAGTGACGAGAAGACAGCCGGCGCCGATTTGCCGATCCAAATCGACGAAACATCGAGCGCGGCGATAGTGGACCCCTCAGGGCCCGCGAACGCGGAAGAGGAGCTGCCGGAAACGACACAAACCCCGCCCGAATCGGAAGCTCCGCTGGAGGCCGCCGAAACCGAGAAGAGCGAGTCGAGCGCCGCGGAGGAAGAGAAGTCCGAACCGGTCGCCGAGCAGGCGGACGCCGAAGAGCAGACGGCCGAGCCGGCCACCGAGCCGGAGGGCACCGAAGAGCAGACGGCCGAGCCGGCCACCGAGCCGGTGGACGCCGAAGAGCAGGTGGCCGAACCGGCCGCTGCGCCTAAACCGGCCCCGGCGAAGGCCAGCCGAGCCGCATCGGCCCCAAAACGGGCCCCGCGCAAGCCCCGCCGAACCGCCAAGCCCTCAGAGCAGGCCGCTCCGGCCGAAGCCACCTCGGAGGCTGCGGCGGCCCCGGAAGACGACTCGACCGCCGAGCCAGCCTTTGCGGCGGGCGGGAGCGAAGGCGAAAAAAGCTTCTCAACCCCCGCTCCGGCCACCGAGATGCTTGACTTAGAACCGGAAACCCCGATACTGCCACCTCCCGCGAAAGTGGAGGAGCCATAATGTACGCCGTCGTTCGGACGGGAGGGAAGCAGCTTCGGGTAGAGCCCGGGGTAGCCGTCCGCGTCGAGAAGCTCGAAGGATCCGTTGGCGATCACGTCGAACTCGCCGAGGTTCTACTGGTCGGCGCCGATGACGGCGCGAAGATCGGAACACCGCTGGTCGCTGGTGCAAAGGTGGTGGGAACCATTACCGCCCAGGGTCGCGGGCCGAAGATCACGATCTTCAAGATGAAGCGGCGCAAGGGTTATCGCCGAAAAGCGGGACACCGTCAGTCGTACACTGAAATTCGAGTGGATAAGATCGAGGCCTGATCGATGGCGCATAAAAAAGGACAAGGCAGTTCGCGCAACGGTCGCGACAGTCAAGGGCAGCGGCGCGGAGTCAAGGTGTTCGCGGGCCAGACTGTGACGGCGGGATCGATTCTCGTTCGTCAGCTCGGTACGAAAATTCATCCGGGACGCAACGTGGGCCTGGGTCGCGATTACACGCTCTTCGCACTCTGCGACGGCGTGGTCGATTATGGCAAGTCGCGCGGGCGCGTCGTCGCGCAGGTCGAAGCGAACAACTAGCGCGCTCACTCACCTGCGGCGCTGAATCGGCGGCGTGCGGTCGCACATCCATGAATCCCGAAGAATCGTTCATCGACGAAGCGACGATTTCCGTTCGCGCCGGCGACGGTGGTGACGGTCGCGTAAGCATGCGGCGCGAGAAGTTCGTACCGCGCGGCGGTCCCAACGGCGGCGACGGCGGGCGCGGTGGCAACGTCGTGATCACGGCCGATCGCAATCTCTCGACGCTCTACGACCAGCGCTTGCGCCGCAAGGTCAGCGCGGAGTCCGGCCAGAAGGGCGACGTTTCGAATCGAACGGGGCGAAGCGGGCGCGATACAGAAATTCGCGTCCCGATCGGAACGATCATCTACGACCTCGATCCCGAAGCTGCAAACGAAATCGTCGCCGATCTGTCCGAAGATGGAGCGAGTGTCCTGGTCGCCCGCGCTGGGCGCGGCGGGCGGGGCAACGCCCGCTTCAGGACCTCGACGCGGCAGACGCCAGACTACGCAGAGCCGGGGCAACCCGGCAAGTCTCGCAACCTGCGCCTCTCGCTGAAGTTGCTCGCGGATATCGGCCTGGTGGGTTTCCCGAACGCGGGCAAGTCCACGCTGATCTCTCGCATTTCGCAGGCTCGGCCGCGCGTCGCCTCGTATCCGTTCACGACGCTCACACCTTCGCTCGGCGTCGTCGAGATCGGAGACCGACGCATCGTCGCAGCCGACATCCCGGGACTGATCGAGGGCGCGAGCGAGGGGGTGGGGCTGGGTCACCGCTTCCTGCGCCATATCGAAAGAACCCGCGTGATCGTGCATCTTCTGGATGCGAGCAGCATCGCTCTCGAGTCCGCAGACCTCGTGAAGCGCTACGAAACGATCCGGCGGGAACTCGGTTCCTACCGTTCCGATCTCCTCGAACGCCGGGAGTTGGTGGTGCTGAGCAAGATTGATCTGATCCAGGATCCCAGCGACCTCGACGCCGCTGAAGCAGAGCTCTCGCGACGAGGTCTACGCGTGCTGCGGCTTTCGGCCGCAACAGGATCCGGGGTGGAAGCCCTGCTGGGCGCGATGGTCCACACTCTGGATCAGGCCCTTGCGGACGAAGCGGCAAAGGTGGCGGAGGGCGAGTCTTGAGCGGAGTCCAGTCGAGTGCCAGGCCTGCCGCCGCCGAGGCGCGTCGGATCGTCGTCAAAATCGGGAGCAGTGTTCTCACCCGGGATGGAGAACTGCAGTCGCGGGTCTTCGGCGACATTTCCCGTCAGGTCGCCGAACTCTTCGACGCCGAGCGGGAGGTTGTGATCGTTTCATCGGGTGCCATCGCGATCGGCGCGCGGGAGCTCGGCTGGAGCGATGGCGGCCGCTCGATTCGCGAGAAGCAAGCGGCGGCAGCCGTCGGTCAGATCGGACTCATCGAACACTATCGTCGGCGTTTCGTTCGTCGCGGACGCGGGGTCGCGCAGATTCTCGTCACCCGTAGCGGGCTCGCAGATCACGAGCGCTTCATCAATGCGCGTCACACGCTGCTCGAGCTGTTGCGGATCGGCGTCGTGCTCGTGCCGATCGTCAACGAAAACGACACGGTGGCGACGGAGGAGATTCGCTTCGGCGACAACGACAATCTCTCGGCGACGGTCGCCAACCTGATCGGTGCCGACTTGCTCATCATCCTCACCGACGTCGAGGGTCTCTACCAGAGCCCCCCCGGTGACGGTGCGAAGCCGAAGCTCTTCGACGTCGTCGACCGCGTGACACCCGAAATCGAAAGAGCTGCGGGGGGGTCAACGAGTGCGTTCGGGCGCGGCGGAATGACGACCAAGCTCGAAGCCGCTCAGGCTGCCGCCCGCTGCGGTTCTACGACGGTTCTCTGCAACGGCCGCAGGCGCGACGTGCTGCTGCAAGTCGCGGCTGGCGAAGCGGTGGGAACGATCTTCACAACCGGCAACCGACTCGCGAGTCGTAAGCATTGGCTGGCATTTACCACCCGGACCCACGGAGAATTGGTACTCGACGACGGCGCCGTGCAGGCCATCGAGCACGGCGGCAAGAGCCTGCTGCCCGCGGGCATCGTCGAAGTGCACGGAAAATTTCGGGTCGGAGATCCGGTTGCGTGCGTCGATTCGAACGGGCGCGCCGTGGCTCGCGGCCTGGCCGCCTATGCGTCCGACGCCGTGGAGCGGATCGCAGGGCGCTCCACGCGGGAGATCGCGCAAATGCTAGGATACTCGAATGGCGACGAAGTCATCCATCGCGATGATCTCGTCCTGCTCGAGGATCCCTCCGAGTAACTCCTTCTCGAGGACGCAGCACATGAGCCTGGAAGAACAGGTAATCGATCTCGCGCGCAGAGCGCGCAGCGCTTCGGAGCGGGTCGCGGAACTATCGACTCGCGAGAAGAACGCCTGGCTGATGCGCTGCGCGGAGCGCCTGGAAGACGCAAAAGCCGAGATCCTCGCCGCCAACGCCGTCGATCTCGAGCGCGCTGCGGGCTCCGGGATCTCGGGCCCGATGCTCAAGCGGCTCGAACTCGCCGAGGGCAAATGGCGCGACATGATCGCGGGACTGCGCGACGTTGCGGCCCTACCCGACCCCGTCGGGAAGGTGGAATCGACCGTCGTTCGGCCGAATGGACTGCAGGTCGGCCGCATGCGGATCCCCCTCGGAGTGATCGGAATCATCTACGAAAGCCGCCCTAACGTAACCGTCGATGCAGCGGCTCTCTGCGTCAAAGCGGGTAACGCGGTGATCCTGCGCGGCGGCTCCGAGGCGATCGAAGCGAATCGAGCGCTGGCCGTCGAGCTGCGTGCGGCGGCGGCTGAAACCGGCGTACCCGAAGATGCAGTTGCGGTGATCCCCGTGACGGATCGCGCGGCGATCGACACGATGCTCGGCCTCGATCAATACATCGACCTCATCATTCCGCGCGGCGGACCCGAGTTGATTCGCCTGGTGACCGAAAAGTCGCGCATTCCCGTCGTCAGCCACGACGCGGGCGTGTGTCACATCTTCGTCGATGCCAGCGCGGATCCGGAGATGGCGACTCGAGTTGCAGTCGACTCGAAAATTTCGCAGATGGAAGTGTGCAACGGCCTCGAAACCCTGCTGGTCCACCGCGATGCGGCGGCGACCGCAATGCCACGCATCCTCAAATCCCTGCACGAGCTGGGTGTCGAGCTTCGCGGCTGCGCAAAGACTTGTGAGATCTTCAGCGATGCCGTTCCCGCGAGCGACAGTGACTGGGCGGAGGAATACCTGGCGCCGATCCTCGCGGTGCGTGTCGTCGACGACATCGACGCTGCAATCGAACACATTCGACGCTATGGATCGAATCACACGGAAGTGATCGTCACCCGCGATTACGGCAGCTCGCAGGAATTCCTGCGCCGAGTCGGTTCATCGACGGTTGGCGTCAACTGCTCGACGGCTTTTGCAGATGGTTTTCGGTTGGGGCTCGGCGCAGAAATCGGCATCTCGACCTCGAAGATCCACGCCTATGGGCCGATGGGACTCGAGGGATTGACAACGCTGAAGTTTGTCTTGCGCGGAGATGGTCAACTCCGAGAATGACCGCGACCCAAGCTCGTATCGGAATTTTCGGTGGAACCTTCAACCCGATCCACCTCGCTCATCTTCGCGCCGCCGAAGAAGTCGTGGGCGCACTCGAACTCGAACGTATGATCTTCGTGCCTTCCGCAGACCCGCCCCACAAAGTCGACATCCCAGGCGACCGGATCGCTTCCGCAGAATTGCGCCTGAAGTGGGTTCGGTTGGCGATTCGCGACAATCCCCGCTTCGAAGTCGATGCGCTGGAAATCGAACGCGGTGGTGCATCGTATTCGGTGGATACGCTTCGAACGATCGGAGAGCGGATCGCGCCTGAAAAGCCGGTATTCGTCATCGGGCAGGACGCCTTCGTCGAAATCGACTCCTGGCGAGAACCGGAGGCGTTGTTCGAGCTTGCACATTTCGCGGTCATCACCCGGCCACCGGTTGCGGTGGCATCGCTTGCGGACTGGCTGCCCCGCTGCATTCGGGACGTCGTCGAGCCGGAGCGAAGCGGCGACTTCGCGCAGCACCGCGAGGCGGATACATGGATTCGGCTGATCGAAATTCCCGCAATCGACATTTCTTCATCGGACATCCGAATTCGACTCCGCGATGACCAGTCGGTGCGTTACCTGCTGCCAGCGGCCGTCGAAGAGGCCATCGAGAAGAGCGGCGCCTATCGCGATATCGAAGGAGTGCGCCGCGCATGAGTGATCTGGATCGAATTGCCAAGGCGGTGTTGATTGCCGAAGCGGCCCGGGAGCGGAAGGCCGATGACCTGGTTGGCCTCGACGTAAGGAATTTGAGTTCCTTTGCCGACACGTTCATCATCGCGACGGGAACTTCGGATCGGCATGTGCGCTCGGTGGCAGACGCCATCGAAGCCGCTCTCAAGGCTCGCGGCGACCCCCCGATGGGGATCGAGGGTTATGACGAGGGCCGTTGGGTGCTGATCGACTGCACGGACGCGATCGTCCACATCTTTCAACAGGAAATTCGCGATCATTACGACCTCGAGCGCCTCTGGAGCGACGCGCCCGCCCTCGAACTGGAAGCTGCGTCCCAGAGTGTCGGAACATGAGCGCTCCGACCGTATTGGTCGTTCTCGACGGTTTCGGGATCGGCGACGGTGGTGCTGCCGACGCGACCGCACTCGCCCGGACGCCTTTCTTCGCGCACGCCCGTGCCACCTACCCTTCGGCGACACTCGAGACGTCGGGAGAATTCGTCGGCTTGCCGCCGGGGCAGATGGGAAATTCTGAAGTCGGCCATATGACGATGGGTTCCGGGCGAACCAACGCTCAGGATATTACGCGAATCACCCAGGCCATCGCCGACGGTGAACTCGCGAACAACGCCCCCATCCAGGCTGCGATCGACGCCGTCGAAGCAAGTGGCGGAACGCTCCACCTGATGGGGTTGGTCTCCGACGGTGGCGTGCACAGCGAGATCCATCAACTCGCGCTGCTGATCGATCATCTGACGAGCCGCGGTATTCAACCCGCGGTCCACGCATTCATGGACGGACGCGATACACCCCCGCATTCGGGGAGCGACTTCATGCGTTTACTCGTCTCGCAACTCGATCGAGTCGGCGGCCACGTAGCCACAGTAGGCGGTCGTTTTTACGCAATGGATCGCGACAACCGCTGGGAGCGAGTCCAGAGAGCCTACGACGCGATCGTCTGCGGGGAAGGACGGAACACCGGCGACCCGATCGCGGCGGTTGAAGACGCCTACCAGCGCGGAGAGAGCGATGAATTCATCGAGCCCACCGTGATCGACGGGGGCGCGCGACTGGCCGATGGTGACGCAATGATTTGTTTCAACTACCGCGCAGATCGCGTAAGAGAGATCACCAATGTGCTGACCGGGGTAGACCCGGCGCAATACGCTGGACAGTTCGAGCGAAAATCGGCTCCGAAGCTGAGCGCTTTCGTGTGTCTCACGGAGTACGATGCCAATTTCGACCTTCCGGTCGCATTTCCGTCGGATACTCCGCGCAATGGACTGGGCGAGATCATCTCCGGGGCGGGACTTTCGCAGCTCCGCGTGGCCGAAACCGAGAAATACGCCCACGTGACATTCTTCTTCAATGGAGGGCTCGAAGAACCCTTTCCCGGTGAAGATCGCATCCTCATCCTTTCGCCACGCGACGTCGCCACCTACGATGACAAGCCCGAGATGAGCGCCGCGAAGGTGACCGAAGAGGCGATACACCGGATTGCGGACGATGATTACGCGTTCGTCCTGATCAACTACGCGAATCCAGACATGGTGGGCCACACCGGTGTTCTCGGAGCGGCGATCAAGGCCGTCGAAGCCGTCGACAGTGGATTGGACCAATTGGCGAAGGTCGTGCTGGCCCAAGAAGGTTCGCTGCTGGTTACGGCGGATCACGGAAACTGTGAGATGATGGTGGATCCGGAAAGCGGCGAGCCGCATACCGCTCACACCACCAATCCGGTACCCGTATTCTGGATCGCCAACGACACCTCCGGCCGTCACCTACGCGATGGCAGCCTCTCGGATATCGCGCCTACCGTTCTCGATCTGATGGGTCTTCCGCAATCCGAAGAGATGACCGGTCGGAGCCTGATCGTTCAAGACGCCTGAGCGCCGAAGCACCACTTCGACGGCCTCGTGGCACAGCACACCACCCCATTCGATCCCGCGGAGCACAGCCCCTTGTGGTCAAAGGGAACCGCCGCTGAGGCCTTCCGAAAACTCGCAGAGCTCTCGCGGGGCGCACTCGAGTTGGTGCTTCCGCCAACCTGCGGGGGCTGCGACGCCCAGATCGATCCGACCGCCGTGCTTTGTATGGCCTGCGATCGTCGGCTCGAGCGGATTGCGCCCGGCACGTGCCAGCTGTGCCAGGAAATGCCGCCGCGGCCGGACACTGGGCTGTGCGCGAGCTGCGAGCTGTCGGACTCCGCATTGACGGCCTGCTTCGCCGCGTTCCGCTTCGAGGGTGGTGGGGCCGACTGGATCCACCGCTTCAAATACCCGAAAAAAGGGCTGCGCGGACTCGATCCCGTGCCCGCATCGGTCGTCCGGGCAATGCTGCACGAGGCCGGGTGCCGCGTGTCCGGGCCTCAGCCGGGACTGGTCGTACCCGTCCCGCTGCACCCGCGTCGACTTCGATTGCGAGGCTTCAACCCCGCTGCTGAACTCGCCCGAGCCCTGGCTCGGGAATTCGAGATTCCTTTTGACCCCGTCGCGCTTTGCCGCACGAGAGACACCCCCAGCCAGACCGGCCTCGATCGACACGAGCGGCGCCACAATGTTCGCGGTGCATTTCGGTCGCGCCGTGGACGGAACATTCCAGAACAGATCTGGTTGGTTGACGACGTGGTGACGACGGCCAGCACGTTGACAGAAGCGGCGATCGCGCTGCGCGCAGCCGGAGCTCGCGCGGTCATCGGACTATGTGCAGCCCGAGCGCTTTCGAATGTACCCTCTGTGAATCGCTGAATTTTGCCCTGGTGGGGAGTCCCTTGAACACTCGATCATCGATCTCGAATCGACGCCGGCGCCAGTTTGCGGGTCTGTTGTCCGCGTTGGTTCTCGCCAACGCGGGATCGGGTTGCAGCAAACCCGAGCGGTCGCAGCCGAATGTCCTGCTGATTACGGTCGACACCTTGCGGGCGGACCGGCTGGGCACCTACGGCTTCAATCTGGAAACCAGCCCCGCGATCGATCGCCTCGCCGCACGTGGCGTGGTCTTCGAGCGCGCGATTGCAGGAGCGAGTTTTACCTCGGGCTCACACGCCTCGATCATGACGTCGCGCTACACCCGCGAACATACGATCGGATACATGAACGGCGGGACCCGGCTGGAGGGCATCACCACAGTCGCCGAGATCTTCAATCGAGAGGGCTACCAGACGGCCGCCTTCGTCGGAAACATCATGCTCAACCGCAGCATCGGACTCGATCGAGGCTTCGAGGTGTACGACGACGAGTTGCCCCATGCTGAGCTGAATCGAGGGTTCGCGTTCGAACGAATTGCCGAGCAAACGACCGAGAGTGCACTGCTTTGGTTGAATAATCGGGATCACCGACCGTTCTTCTTGTGGGTTCACTATCAAGATCCGCACGGCCCCTATACGCCTCCTCCCGAGTTCAGGGGAAGGTTCCGGCCGGAATTCAAGCCCAACGAGAAGCCGCTACCGATTCTCGACGCCGTGACGGGGTTGAACGGCATCCCCTCCTATCAAGAGCTCGATGGCATTCGCCGTCCGAGTGTTTACGAAACCCGCTACGCGGAAGAGATCGCGTACGCGGACCACTGGATCGGGGAACTCATCTCGCAGGTGGACGCGAACCCATCGGATTCGGGAACCATCGTCGTGTTCACGGCCGATCACGGTGAAAGCCTCGGGGAGGAAAACCTCTACTTCTCGCATGGAAGCACCACGACACCCGATCAGGCCCATGTCCCGTTGATTATTCGGGCTCCGGGGTTACCGGAGGGGCGCCGGATAGAAACCGTCCACCACGTCGACGTGATGCCGACGCTTCTCGATCTGGTGGGATTCGAAGTGCCCGCAGACACCAGCGGAATCGCGTTGGGCCCGATCATTCGCGGCGATTCACCCCTGCCCGACCGGCTGGTGTACTGCGACGAGGGTTTCGATCTGAGCGCCTACGGACCCGGCGGCTTCGTGCGGGTCGGCGACATTCTGGCGGCGTGGAATTCAGGCGAGACGAACCGCTTGCCGATGATGGCACCGCGCTGGGCCGCATACCGCTGGGCGCCTGGTGAAGATTGGCAAGTCGTCGATGAAATCAACGCGAGTTCGAAAACGGCGATCCGATCCTACTTCAGACAGGCGATCCCAATGGTCGAGGCAGAGAAGCCCTCTCACTTGCGGGTAGAGAGATTGCGCGCGCTCGGATACGCGGAATAGCGCTCGACGCTTCAGCTGTGATCAACCGTCTCGCGAATGACACGGCGAAGCCGATCGGGATCGACGGGCTTCTTGAACAGCACATCTTTCAGGCCCTTGATCTTGCTGCGCTTGATGATGTGGTCCTTGTCGTAGTGAAACGCGGTCATCATCAACACGGGCAGGTTCGGGTAGCGCTCGCGCACGGCAGTGTAGAGTTCGTAGCCGTCCATTTCCGGCATCACGACATCCGTCAGAACCACGTCGAAGTTCGATGATTCGATCTTCCGCAAGCCCTCGGCGCCATCACCCGCGGTGTCCACCACGCAACCCTCGGCGGCGAGCATCTCTTCGATCGAACGACAGATTCCCATATCGTCATCGACGACGAGGACTCGGATGTCCTTGAGGTCCGGCCCATCGGACACTTCGGAGCGCGGGCCGCGAAGATCGATCATGCGCGTCGGCCCGATGTAATTCGTCGTTTCGTAATTTTCGGTCTCGACCATTTCTTCCAGGCGATTCAGAATGCTGGAAATACGCGTGACTTCCCGGCGCATCCCGTAAAGGCGTTCGAACTCCACGGAGCTGTCCCCGTCACCCGCGAGCTCGTCGATTTCTCGTTCGAGCAGATCCAGCAGGTTGAGGATGACCGCGAGTGGGTTGTTGATCTCGTGGGAGAGGCCGACCGCCACCTCACCGAGTGTCGCGAGCTTGTCCTTCCGAAGGATTTCCCGCAGATCCTTCGCATAGCCAATGGTCCCGTCGGGTTCACCCGACTCGTCGTAGGTAATGGTCGCCGACATCGCGACGGGGATGCGCTGAGCGTCCTTGGCTACAAAAGTCGTCTGGAACGTCTCTACGATTCCGCTCCCACCGTAATCCGGGCCGCGCATCGCGTGCATCACGCGCTTGGCCTCTTCGACATCGGGATAGACGGTCGCGACGAAGCTGCCCAGGATCTCTTGATGGGTGTACCCCAGGCTTCGGATGGCCCCATCGTTGTAGTAGACGATGCGCCCTTTTCGGTCGGTCGCAACGATGATGTCGGTGGAGCGAGAAATCAGGCCTTGGAGTTTTTCCTTGGAAAGCGACATCGCCTAAAAAGCGTAAGTCGGTCACCGGCTACGGGCAAGAGCCAGCGCCAAAGCGCTTTTCGGCGGAATCAGCCGTCGAGCAGCGCCAGCAATGCACCCGCTGCGATGGCCGAATCGATGACTCCGACGATGTGGGGTGCCATTGCGTGCATTATCGGGAAATCGAGGATGCCACTGGGCGCTCTACGCCCGTCGTCAACCGATCGTCATCAGCAGTTGACCGGTGGACGTATCGGACCCCTCGCTCACAGCGATCTCCTTCACGGTTCCAGAAACGGTCGCTGTAATGTCGTTCTCCATCTTCATCGCTTCGAGCTTCAGAACGACCTGATCGACCGAAACCGAATCGCCAACCTTGACGTCAACCGAGATGATCGTGCCCGAGATGGGAGCGACGATCTTGCCGTCACCTATCGGAGCCACTGCGGAAGCGCCGGGCGTGGAAGCCATCGGGATCGATCTCCACGCAGGCGCGGTGGGCCGCGACGATACCGCTGGGTCGGTGTCGCCACCGGATAATTTGACGTCGAACTCGCGGTCGTCGATCGTGACGAGACTGCCTCCAGTCGCCTTATCGACGATGGTGACGGTGTACTCGACGCCCTGGCTCTTGACCTTGTACGTCGCCATCTATCGCCCCGGAACCGATCGGAAATAATCTTTTCGTGTACCCGAAGATTGCTTGCGAAACGGTGCACTCTGTCGCATCCGTCTCGGAGTCGCCCAGCCTGACGATCGAGGTGGAATGACCGTACTCGCTCGACGCATTCGATGAACTGAAAATGCAGCCAGCGCAACCTGCAGAAGTTCGGCATCCGAGATTCCGCGATCGGCGCCCGCACTGTCGGCTTGGGAAGGTGCAGCAGAAGTGGCTTCGGGCGACGCGCTGGTTCTGGAGTGAAATCGGCCAGGCAGGCGGGTCTTCAGCGGAATCAGGGCAACCAGAGCGGCAAAGGCTGTCGCCACACCGACGAGGATCTTCGGAAGTCCACTCGCCTGCGATGGATCCACTCGAGCCACCCCCCGGCAGTCCGTAGAAAACGAGCAATCCAAACGGCGCAGTTCACGCTTGGCCGTGGTGCACGGTGTACCAAATACACCGACTCCGGCGCAACATCGCACCGATTGAGGCGAATTCGACTATTCGACGCCCTGCTCGGCGAGCCAGCGCTCAGCGTCGATCGCCGCCATGCAACCGGTTCCAGCAGCCGTGATGGCCTGACGGTACACGGGGTCCATCGCGTCGCCACACGCGAAGACGCCCTCGACATTGGTCTGACTTCGACCCGGAGTCACCGCGATATAACCAACCTCGTTCAAATCGATCTGGTCACGGACGAGCTTGGTATTGGGCTCGTGGCCAATCGCGATAAACACCGCTTCTACGGCCAACTCCTGGATTTGATCGGTCTTCACGTTGCGGGTTTGCACTCCGGTAACGAACTCATCTCCCATCACTTGATCGACCACCGAATCCCAGACGAATTCAATCTTCTCGTGACCCATCGCGCGCTCTTGCATGATTTTGGATGCGCGCAGCGAATCCCTGCGATGAATGACGAATACCTTCGTCGCGAAGCGGGTCAGGAAGAGCGCCTCCTCGAGAGCCGTATCGCCACCGCCCACGACGGCCATGGGCTTGCCGCGAAACAGCGCTCCGTCGCAGGTTGCGCATGCCGACACACCTTTGTTCATCAACCGCTGTTCCGATTCGATTCCAATCCACTTCGCAGAAGCGCCCATTGCGAGGATCAGAGCGTCTGCGCTGAACGAGCGTTCTCCGATCTTCACCCGAAAGGGGCGCACCGAACAATCGATTTCGCTGGCATCCTCCATGATGATCTTCGTTCCGAAACGCTCGGCCTGCTTCTGGAACAGCTCCATCATCTCTGGACCCGTTACACCCTCGGGAAAGCCCGGATAGTTTTCGACATCGGTGGTCAACATGAGCTGCCCGCCAACTTGGAGACCTGCGATGACCAGCGGTTCGAGTTCCGCGCGCGCCGCGTAGATGGCAGCCGTATAGCCGGCGGGCCCGCTGCCCACGATGATGACGCGGTGATGCTCGGGCTTCACGCCGGCTTTCTCGGTGGGC
>JAFDAW010000136.1 GCA_019313605.1 Deltaproteobacteria bacterium | reverse complement strand
GCCGGACATCCAAGGTTCGTAGATCGACACGTCCTGCGACTTCAGCACGGCGCGAAGGCACTGCGCCTCGGGGAAATTGCCGAAGCGACGATTCGGCGAGCCATCGCGGACCTCGGCGAGGCGGCGCTACCCGACGGCGAAGGCGTCATTCGACTGCAGGTCAGTCGCGACACTGACGGGGCAACCCATCTGGTTGGCGTCGCACGCAAGCTCGGGAAGGATCCGAGCGAATGGTCCGCAATCATCGTCGCGCTACCACACGACGGCGCCTCACTCGCCAATGGCATGAAGGTCTCGAGCCGACTGACCCTGTCGCTCGCCGCGGAAGACGCGCGCGCTGCCGGAGTCGACGAGGCGGTATTGCTGGACGCAACCGAGCGGCTGATCGAAGGCGCCAACAGCAATCTATTCGTCGTGTCGCGAGAGGGCGCACTCTCGACGCCACCCATCGCGAGCGGTGCGGTCGCGGGCATCGCGCGAACCATCGCACTCGAGCGGATTTCCGAGATCGAGCAGCGCGACATCGCGAAGTCCGAGTTGCTCGACGCGGCGGAACTCATCGCTGTCAACGCCGTGCGCGGTGCGCGACCGATCACCCGGCTAAACGATCGAAAGGTCGGGGATGGACGGCCGGGGCCCTGGAGTGCGCGGCTCGCAGACACCCTGGCAACGGATGGGTGATCGCGTCCTGATCTCGGGTGGCACCGGGCTGATCGGAGGTCGCCTCGTCGAATCCCTGCGCGCATCGCGCATCCCGGTGCGGATCCTGTCGCGCAGTGCGGCCGCCGCTGGCGGTTCTGCCGACTCAGACATCGAGCGACTCCGCTGGGACGGCATCCACCTCCCCGATGATGCGCTCCGCGACTGCTCGTCGGTGGTCCATCTCGCGGGCGAACCGGTCTTCGGCGGCCCGCTCACGGCATCCCGTCGGCGCAAGCTTGCGAGCAGCCGGATCGATTCGACGCAATTGATCGCGGAGGCACTCCGATCGGCACCCTCCGCGGATCGCCCAACGTCTTTCGTGTGCGCATCCGCCGTGGGTTTCTATGGATCGCGTGGAGAGGAAGTGCTCGACGAGTCTGCGGGCTCGGGGTCGGGCTTCCTCTCGGAGATCTGCCAGCAGTGGGAGGCGGCGGCCGCGACGGCCGCGGAATCGCTGCGGGTCGTTTCGCTGCGAACCGGGATCGTGCTGGCGCGCAACGCCGGGGCGCTTCCGATGATGGCCCTGCCCTTTCGCTTTGGCTTCGGGGGCCGCATGGGCGACGGAAAGCAGTGGGTGCCGTGGATCCAGATCGACGACGCGGTGGGCATGATTCGCCGCGCGATGCGGGACAGCAGCTTGCACGGCGCCATCAACGTCGTCGCCCCTCGCCCGATTCGAAACGCGGAACTCGCCAGCGAGATCGCTCGGACGCTGCACCGGCCGTGCCTGCTGCCCGTACCCGCGCTGGCGTTGCGAACCGCGCTCGGCGGCCTCAGCGACGAATTGCTCGGCAGTCGCCGCTGCATCCCCCAGCGCATGCTCGACATCGGATTCGAATTCGCCCACACCGAGATCGGATCCACGCTCGCGGTCGAGCTGGGACCGCGCGCGTAGAACCGGCCCGTTTCGACGCAAAGCGGCGGAAAACTAAGACGATCTGGGAATTCGAGCAGTGGGTATGGGGATTCCGGGCGGGCGCCCGGATCGGATTCTTAGTGGCAATCCTCGCTGCGGGCGAACAGCAGCGGAAGAATGTTCTTGAGCGTCAAGTCCTGCTTCCCGGGCGCAACTTCGAAATACGAGATCCCGATCTTGGGGCTTTCTGAAGTCGCGAACTGCTCGGCGAAGGCTTCCATGACGCGCTCCACGATCTCCTGGGCGCGTTCGCGATCGGCGTCTGCGAGGAAGAGAACCGCTCGGTCTCGAGTCATCCGGAAAATGGCATCGTCGATGCGAAGCGCGCTCCCGACGAAGTCGACCACCTCGGGAAAGATCAGGTCGCTTTCGGAACCCGTCATTCCGACCACCACCGATGTGAGGCTATGGTCGTCGGCAAGGTTCACGACCTTGTCCAACAGGGCCCGCAGTTTTCGCGGGTCATCGTTTCGCGGTTCGTTGAGGGGCATTGCCATCATGATGCCCGGAATATCGACGAAACGCGATCGCACCTGAAGCTCCAGGTTTCGATCGCGCGCGTTGTTCGACCGGTGCCCATCGCCTACGGTTGGCGCCCCGCACCGAGAGAAGCCATGCACCCGATCCCTCAGGCTCCGCACGACCAGGCGAGTTATCGACCGCAAAGCGACCCGCGGCTGGCGCTCGGCTTCCAAGTGCTCGTAATTCTGACGTTTTGTCTCATCGTACTGGGCGCCCTGGTGCGTGCGAACGGCGCCGGGCTCGCCTGCCCCGATTGGCCGCTCTGTTTCGGCAACCTGATCCCAGAAATCGACCTCCAGGTGGGATTTGAGTGGTCCCACAGGGTCCTCGCGGGCAGCGTGACCGCAATTTTCGCATTTCTCAGCTGGTCGGCCTGGCGGAGTTCCACCCGGTCCCGCTACGTGACCGCCCTGCTGACCGCCGCAGCGGTATTGATCGCGGTTCAGATCGCCCTTGGCGCGCTCACGGTCTGGCTCAAATTGGCACCGTGGACCGTCACCGCGCACCTGATCACCGGCAACTCGTTTGCCTCCATGACCTTCCTGCTCGCCCTGGCGTTCCGCCCATGCGAGGCCGATCGCGACATACGCCCACCTGTGTCCCATCGAAAGCGGCTCTGGATCACGGCCACGGCTGGGCTGTTGCTGATACAGCTCGGGCTCGGCGGGCTCGTGTCTTCTCAATACGCGGGCATGGCTTGCCCCGAGTGGCCGGCCTGCAATGGCGGCGTCTGGTTCCCAGCCTGGGAAGGAGGCGTCGGGATTCACATCTTCCATCGCATCACCGCCTATGCGTTGGTCGTTTGCCTCGGCGTAGCGGCGTTCGGCTGTCGGCGCGACGGACGCCTACGCGGCGCGACCGCACTCGCGTTTGCGCTCGGTCTCCTGCAGGCGTCCATCGGAGTCGCGAGCGTGATCAACGGCATCCCGACAGAACTCACCGGATTGCACACCGGGCTCGCGGCTGCGCTCGTACTGACGCTGGTCTTTGCGCTGCAACAAGCGTGGTCGTCGACCTGCGAACGCGGCTCTCTCTCGTCGACGCAGTAAGGCGCAACACCAATCAGGCTGTCGGGCGTTCCAGCGGGATGCTACAAAGGCCGCGAGCCAAATGGGAGTTGAGATGCGTTCTTACCAGGTCTTTGCCGCGATGTCCCCGGATCTCGCAGTCAGCGTCATGAGCGGAATCTCGAAAGACTCTCCGCAGATGTACAAACAGGCGCTGCTCGCAGCGAGCGCATCGATGAACGCCCGCCCCGTCTATATCCAGAAACTGCCATTCGAGAAACAGGTGGCGGCCGTGCGCCGCACCCTCTCCCGCGTCGCCGCCAACGGCGTCGCCGAAGAAATCCTGGCCATCTACTTCCTCGAGTGCCGCAAGGATCTGCTGACCGAGTGGCTCGATCTGCTCGGACTCAAACACGAGGATGGGATCCTCGAGGCCGATTCGCCGGCCGCCCCGAAAAAGGCCGCACTCAAGAAGGCGCGCGACGCCTTCTGCAAAGCCGACGACGACGCTGACCGCTCGCTCCTGCTGAGCGCATTCGCGGCCCAGAGCGCGATCGAATGGCCCGACCTGGAGGCCCTGCTCGACGGCTGAGGCCGAAATTTCGCTGCACTGCGGCGGACCCTTGGCGCTCGATTGAGCAGCGGCTAGCCTGATTGCCCGCACGCATCCGTGATCAAAGGAGAAAAAGCCGATGGCCCCGATCCGAAACGATCTGAAATTTTCACACTTCGGAGCGCCGCTCTGCCTCGCTCTGACGCTCTGCCTTCCGCCTTTGGCTGCCAGCGCGGAGGACGCGGGCACCGCTGCAGTAGCGGCCGCGGCCGACGACGTGGCCGACAACGCCGCACAAGACGCCGAGGCCGACGCTGAGGACGCCGCAATCGCTGCCATCGATGCGTTCATCGCAGAGGAAAAGGTCGACAAGGCCCGACGGGCCTGGAAGTCCACCCTCAGTAAGCCGCCGAAGGTCGCGTTCACGTCCGGCAAGGCGTACTACTGGAACATCGAAACCAACAAGGGAAAGATCAAGGTCAAGTTGATGCCCGATGTCGCGCCAATGCACGTCTCGAGCACGATCTACCTCACGCGTCTCGGGTTCTACGACGACACGGTCTTTCACCGCGTGATTACGGGATTCATGGCCCAGGGCGGTGACCCGACGGGCACCGGGCGCGGCGGCCCCGGCTACAAGTACGACGGCGAGTTCGACCGCTCGGTCAAACACAACAAGGCGGGCATGCTCAGTATGGCCAATGCGGGACCGGGGACCGATGGAAGCCAGTTCTTCCTCACCTTCGTCAAGACGCCTCATCTCGACGGAAAGCACACGATCTTCGGCCGGGTCGTCGAGGGTATGGACACCGTCAAGGAGCTCGAAAAGTTCGGCAGTCGAAGTGGCAAGACGAGCGAGAAACTCATGATCGAGAGCGCCACGATCAGCGTCGACTGAGCTGAAGCGGGCGCCGGATGGCCATCCGCATCGTCTGTGCGCTCGCGATCGCCGCGATGGCTCTGGCCGGACCGCTTTCCCGGCAAACCGCAGGCGCCGCCGAAATCTCGCTTGCGACACCCGGCTCGGGCGACTGGCAGCCCCTCGTCTTTCGCGGCATCGCGACCCAGACCCGCTACACCCTCGAATCCTTCGAGGGGGCGGAAGTCGCCAGGGCGGAAAGTAACTGCGGGGCTTCGGGCCTCGTATTGCGTCTTGACGCGATCAACATCGATCAGACGCCGCTTCTGAGCTGGCGCTGGCGCGTCGATCGGGGGCTCGACCTGCTCGAAGAACAAACGAAAGCGGAAGACGATTTCGCGGCGCGGGTCTACATGATGTTCGAACTCGACAAAGACCGCGCATCCACGCTGAAGAAGCTGCGTCACCGCCTCGCAAAACTCATCTACGGCGAAGCCATCCCGGGCAGCGCCCTCAACTTCGTCTGGACGAGCCGGCTTCCCACGGGCACGGTGTGGGACAATCCGTTCGAGCCGAACGCGAAGATGATCGCTCTCGCGCAGGGGACGAACACGGGCTGGCGAACCGAAACTGTCGACGTGGCCGCTCGATACCGCGAACTCTTCGACGCACCGATCCCGCCATTGCTCGGGCTCGCGATCATGAGCGACTCCGACAATTCGTGTCAGCGCACGGAGGCTCGCTTTGCAGATTTCAAATTTCTGGGCCTCCCCGAGATGGACGAGCAAGATGCCGAGTGATCCCATTGCCGCACGCTCGATCGAGCAGGGCGGATTCGGCGAGATGCTCGGTCGCCGCGGAATTGCCCCGCTGACCCGCCGTCCAACTTCGACACTGCAAATCAATGTGGGCTGGCGCTGCGATCTCGCGTGCACCCACTGCCACGTGGAGGCGGGCCCGAAGCGCAGCGAAATGATGGACCGGAAGACTGCGGACAGGGTCTTGGCGCTGCTGCGCGGCAGTCCCAGCGTCACAACCGTCGACCTGACGGGCGGCGCCCCCGAAATGAATCCACAATTTCGCCACCTCGTCATCGGGGCGCACGCACTCGGCCTTCAGGTGATCGACCGCTGCAACCTCACGGTCCTGCTCGAGCCGGGCCAGGAAGACACCGCTGGGTTCCTGGCCGATCACGGCGTCAAGATCGTCGCATCGCTTCCGTGTACCCGCGAAGAAACAGTGGACGAACAGCGAGGCCGTCGCGTCTTCGAGCGGAGCATCGAGGCCCTGCACAAGCTGGGTCGCCTCGGTTACGGGCGGCCGGGGTCGCCTTTGACACTCGATCTGGTCTACAACCCGCCCGGCGCGGCTCTTCCGCCACCCCAGGCGGAACTAGAGGCGACCTACCGACGGGAATTGAGGGAGCGCTTCGGAATCGAATTTCACCGCCTGCTGGCGATCGCCAACATGCCGATCCGGCGATTCGCGCACCAATTGGAGCGGGAGGGAAAAGCAGAGGCCTACAGCGCGCTGCTGGTCGCCCACTTCAACCCCGAAACCGTCTACGAGTTGATGTGTCGGAGCCTCGTCTCCGTCGGCTACGACGGACGCCTCCACGACTGCGACTTCAACCAGATGCTCGATCTCCCGCTGGGCGGCAAAGCGCGTACGATCTGGGAAGTCGCCGATCTCGCCGAACTCGAGGGAGATTCCATCGCGACGGGCAGGCATTGTTTCGGCTGCACGGCGGGTGCGGGATCGAGCTGCGGTGGAAGCCTTCGCTAACCCCGAAACCGAGGCGCGCTCGACGCATCGGGCTGCTCGAACGGAGACCGATCCGTGAATCCAACAGAGTCGAAGAGCCCCCTGGTGAAGCTCGTCGCGGGCGCGATCGGGCTCGTTGCACTCATCGCACTCGGCAGGCTCGCAGGCGGGTACATCCAACCCTTCGCCCAGTGGGTGGACGGGCTCGGATTCTGGGGCCCCGCCGTCTTCGTCTTCGGCTACGCGGTTGCGGTGGTGGCTTTCGTTCCGGCGTCTCTGCTTACCCTGGGCGCGGGTGCGATCTTCGGCATCGTCGACGGTGTGATCTACGTCTTCGTCGCGGCCACTGTCGGCTCGTGCCTCGCTTTTCTCGTATCTCGCTATCTCGCGCGGTCCGCGGTCGAGAGAAAGCTCGAGGGCAAACCCAAATTTTCGGCAATCGATCGAGCCGTAGCAGCCGAGGGGCTCAAGATCGTATTTCTGTTGCGCCTCACACCAGCCGTCCCGTTCAATCTGCTCAACTACGCACTCGGTCTGACGCGGGTTCGGTTCACAGACTACGCAATCGCCTCCATTGGGATGCTTCCCGGGACCTTGCTCTACGTGTACTCCGGCAAACTCGCGGGAGACGTCGCAACCCTCGCGGGAAACCCCGCAGTCGCCAGGGGATGGGGCTACTACAGCCTGCTCGCGCTGGGGTTGGCGGCCACGCTCGCGGTCACGATGGTGGTGACGCGAAGCGCGCGGCGCGTGCTGGCGGAGGCGACCAGCCAGACGAGACCGACAGGTCTCGGCGCCGCAAAGTGAATCCGCAGGATTCACCAGTGAGTAAGGCGGTGGCGATTCGACCTGCAGACACCCACAACGAACAGCTGGTCGCCAA